>JAJFUI010000114.1 GCA_021372555.1 Planctomycetaceae bacterium
TCTCCTCGCGCTAAAGGAACGATATGCCACCGCTAGCCACGAGTTGATCGCACGACGGATGTTGGAATGCCATCCACCGGTGGTCATCAGCATTTTCGATCATCGCCGGCTCTCATTCCGCCGCAGCAACATGCCCGGCCGGATTCCACCGCCGCTGCCCGGCGAAATGGAATGCTGGCGGAACGTTCACCAGAGATGCCGCCCCCTGCGGAAATGCGCGGCCCCAGGCCTCATCCAGGGTTGGCCGATTCACGAGCAGGGTTGGAAACGAGAAATCCTCCGGATGGAGCTGGCCGACATCGAAGCCGACTCGTCCGTCTACTGCCAACTGGAATGAAAGGGCCCAGTCGAGCAGCCTTCACGATTACGCCGCCTCGCGTCGCGTGATCCGAAGGTCGGCCGTTTGCCGATACGCGAGGTCGCGACGCAGAATGGCTTCGACCCTTCCGCCGGGCAGAACGTGGTAACGGATGCCGCGCCAGTCAATTCGCCGGCCGACCGCCGCGCTGGCCACGCCCACCCAATGCGCGAATTCGACCAGCGGATTCGCCCAAATGTCGAAACGCTGAATTGGCCGCGATGCCCGCTCCCAATGCGGAAAGTAGGTTTTCACCAGGTCTTGCCGAAGCCAACCGCGATAAACCGTCACCAAATACAGCAGGGCCGAAACGCCCAGCGGAATCCACGGCGATGGCCCGCCGCCCACAAGGCTCCACCCAAACGCCATGAGGTTGACCAGCCAAGTCAGGCTGGAAAAAGTTGCGGCGACCAGCGAGAACAACCACCAATCAATGGTGTAAAACCGAGCGATCAGATATTGCCGCCGAATGAACGCCAACGCGCTGCCCAGCGATTCGTCCAACGGCGACGCAACGACACACGCCGGCTCGAACCGAACCCCCAGCTTTGCTCGCCGCATCAACCGGCTAGCAACCAAGTCATCGCTCAACGTGCCACGCCAAGCCTCGCGAAGGCCAATCCGGTCGAAAACCTCGCGGCGGATCGCCCAGGAGCCACCCCAGATCAGGTAATGGCTGCTCCGCGTCAGCAGCGACAGAATGTCGCAATTCATACTGTAGACCAGGGCATTGGCCACCGTCGCCCGCTCCGGCGTAAACCAGCGATAGCCCGTCACCGCCCCGCAACCCGGCTCCGCCAATCTCGCCACGAGCATTCTCAGCCATTCCGGTCGCGGCCGCGCGTCGGAGTCGACAAACGCCAGGTACTGGACCTTCGACGAAAGATGCTCCATGCCAACGCGAAGATTGTGCACCTTCTGCCCGCCCTCGGCCGCTCGGCCCGCGATCACCACGCGAGACGGCACCCAGGGGTGAGCAGCCATCGCCCGGCGAATCGCCGTGCAAGCTGGATCGTCCGCGCTCTCGACGATGAACGTAATCTCGTAGTCGTCGTAGTCCTGCTCCATCAAGGCCCGCAGATTCGTTTCCAGGCCCAGATCGACGCCTTTGCACGGGGCAAAAAGAGCAACCCGGCCGGTCGGCTGGTGCCGGCCGAGATCGCGCATACAGCTTCGGACATAGCGGCGGTGCTCCCATGTCTGCAGCGCCACCAGAAGGGACTGGACTAACACCAGTCCCATTAAGATCAAGTAGACCGTGAGCCACCACGCATCCATGCGTCCACCGACAGTCCGGCTAGAGTCACGAAGAACGATACTGAGTGCGACCCCGCGAGTCAATACCAACAAGCATGGCAACATGGGCAACCAAAACGCTGAAACCCGAATGAACAACCCAAACCCTTTCGAAACGCCGCTCATTCGTCCTTCATTCCTCCCCCCTCGCCCTTCAATCTGAGCTTGACCGTCCCGGCCACTCTCCCCACAATCACCCCCATGTATTGTCTGACCCGGTATGTCGTCTGGGAGGTGCTGAAGTATTTCTTGACGGCGTTGGCAGCGCTAACGCTGGTTTTCACCATTGGAATGACCAAGCGCGCGGCCGACGAATGGCACTTGCCTTTCTCGTTGGTCATCCGCATCATGCCGTTCATCCTCCCCGAGGTGCTCGGCATCACCATCCCCGTGGCAATGCTCTACTCCGTGAGCAGCGTCTTCGGCCGGATGACGGGCTCGAACGAGGTGGTCGCGCTCAAATCGCTCGGCATCAGCCCCATGGCAGTGGTCTGGCCGGTGCTGGTGCTCGCCGCTTTCTGCAGCGTGGGCACCATCTGGATGTACGAACTCGCCGCGACGCGTTGCCGCCCCACTGTGGACCGCATCGCCACCGAATCGGTCGAGGAAATCGTCTACTCGATGCTGCAACGCAACAGGTCTTGCGACTTCGGCCAGTTCTCCATCACGGTAAAAGAGGTCGACGGGCGAAAACTGGCTCGGCCAAAAATCACCATCCGCGGTATGCCAGGCCAGCCGCAGGTCCTCCTCACCGCCGCGGAGGCTGAGATAAAGACCGACTGGAAGACCCGCGTTCTGCACCTCATTTGCCGCGATGGCGAGGTCGACATCGACCGCGGGAAGATGGTCTGGTCCTTCCCAGGCGTTCAGGAATGGCCCGTGCCCATCGCGGCGCCCATCTCCTCCCGGTATCACCGCGATCGTGTCGCCACACGCGATATCCCAAATCTCATCGAAGAGCTCAAGAACGAACAGAGGACCCTGCAAGCCGAAGTGCGACAGCTCGAAACGCTCCGGGCTGCGAACAAGGCCCTCGGCGTCTTTGAATCGCCCAAAGATGCCGAAGCAATTGTCGCCAAAAAAGCAAAGATCGTCGCCGACAACTTCCTCATCCTGCGATTGCGAGCCGAACCCTACCGTCGCTGGTCGAACGGATTCACGTGTCTCTTTTTCGCGCTGTTGGGCGCCTCGGCGGCCATGCTCTGGCGTCACGCCGACGTCCTGACCAACTTCTTCGTCTGCTTCCTGCCGATTCTCGCCGTGTACTATCCGCTGCTGATGCTCAGCGACAAGCTTTCGACGTCCGGCGCCTTTCCGCCGGTTTCTTTCTGGCTCGGCAACGCCGTCCTTTCGATCCCCGGCGTTCTCCTGTTGCGGTGGACCATCCGGCACTAGGCTCTCCGCCCCTCTTGGCTTAGAATCCGATGACAGCCTTCGTCGCGGTCGTTCCTCGGGGAACTGCCACCGCTTTGGCGCGCCCTCGTCCCGTCAACGATAACACGCCTGGGACACTACCATCATGATGAAAACACAACTGCAATCGATCTCGCGCGGTGCACTCCTGGCCATTGTTCCTGCAATCGCCCTTTCCGCCCTCACCGCCATCGCCCGCGACGATGAGACTCGCGAACCCGTGGACTATGTCAATCCACTCATCGGCACCGATGGCGCGGGCACCGAGTACGGCGGCGTGGTCCCCGGCGTGACGGCGCCCTTCGGAATGACGCAGTGGTTGCCAATGACGCGAAAGAACGAGGTCAGCCGTTGTGCCTACCACTATCGCGACCGCTTCATCCAAGGCTTCTTGGGAAGCCACCAGCCGTGCGTCTGGATGGGCGACTACGGCCAGGTCTCTCTCATGCCCGGTGTGGGCCCCGTCGTCGTAGATCCCCAAAAACGCAAACTCCCTTTCGCGCACGGCGATGAAACGTCAACGCCCTATTCCTACGCCGTCACAATGAACCGCGGCGCCGACGCTATTACCGCGGAGTTCAGCGCCACCGCGCGAGCAGCCATCTTCGCTTTCACCTTCCCATCGGTTTCTGACAAACAGCGTCGGCCCTATCTCGTCTTCGACGCAAGCCAAGAATACACCACGGCG
>JAJFUI010000196.1 GCA_021372555.1 Planctomycetaceae bacterium
CTGACGGCCGGCCGGCCGCTGATCAAGGCCTGCGGCAACACCCGGGCGAGACCCTCACGCAGACTGGCATGGACGACAATGTCCATCGCGGCGATCAGCTCGGGAATCCGCTCCGGCGGCACGAGGCCGGTGAACTGAAAATGGTCGTTCAATCCGGCGGCGGCGATTTGCTGTTGCAACCGCTGGCGGAAAATGCCGTCACCGACGAACAGAAACCGAACATTCGACGTGAAGCGGGTTGTTGACCCGCCGTCAGCGATCATCTTTCTCGCCGCTTCGATCACATCATCGTGCCCCTTGAGCTTGAAGAGGCGGGCGATTTTGCCGATCACGATGTCATTGGGCCCGTAGCCCAACTCGCGGCGGACGCGCTCGCGATGTTCGGCCGCGTGGAGAAACGGCTCGACTTCCATGCCGCTATAGACCGTGGTGAACTTCTCGCGCGGAGCGACGTTGGCCGCTACCATTAGTTCGGTCATCGCGTCGGCGACGCTCACCAGCGCGTGGCATCGCTTCGAGGCCCAGCGTTCGCAGGCCTGGAAAAACCATCGCGCCCCCCTGCCCTGCCACGGATGGAATGGCGCGCCGTGGACGGTGTGAATCACCGCCGGCACGCCCAGCGACCAGGCCGCGGGACGGCCAAGCATGCCGCCCTTGGCGCTGTGCGTATGGACGACATCGGGCCGGAAGCGTCGCAGTGCCGCCTTGATCTGCCAATAGCTCGCCAGGTCCCGCGACGGGTGGATTGGCCGTCGCAAGGGGTCGATGATTTCCACCGGCACCCCCCCTGCCCTTGCCCGTTCGAGCAGACTTCCTTCTGGGCCCAATGGCGGCCCCGTGATCAGCAGCACGTCGTCCCCGTGCCGACGCACGAGATCCTCGCAGCAAAGCACGGTGTTTTCTTGAGCGCCACCCAGGATCAGTCGGGTGATGATGTGAGCGATTCGCATTACGATTTGTGGCCAGCCGGAGTGAATGGATCGACGCGGCCGCTGCCTCGGGCCGCGACGATGAGACCGTGTCGGCACGCCCTGACGGCTGTCAGACTATCCTTGACGGGCATCGCCCGGCCCTTGCGCTCGGCGTTGATTCGGCCCGTCATCGACTAGTTCGACGTCGAGACGTTTGAATCGCTCGCTTTGGCTGCGCAAGTCGGCCGGAGTCGCCTTCGCGAAGAAAACAGCAGCCATAAGATAAAATACCGTCTCGCTTTAGAATGGGCAAGGATTGCCCCGCCAGCAGCCGGCCGACACGATCCGTCGTCATGCTCATAACCGGTGCGGGGAGTCGCGAGGACCGGCGTTGACACGTTCGGGTGGTCTACATACGCTATATGTGCGGCCGCCGTTCTTCCGGGTGGCGCGCACGGAACAGTCGTCAACCGAGGTTGACTTTCGGTCTCTTCTACGGGAGGTAGCGATGCGTCGTCTCTTCACTTTTGCGTTCGCGCTGTTCACTGCGCTAGTCGTCGAGGCGACCGCCCCGCCGCTTCGCGCAGCTATTACCTACAGCACCACGCCTGGCAGTATCTTTACGTCTGATCCGACGTATTGGAAGTATTATACAACCGCTTATATCGGCTATACAGCCAATGGCAGCCTGTCGGTCACGTCCCCGACCGCTCTCTTATCAGGCTACAGCTATATCGGGAACAGCAGCAATGTAACCGGCGCAGTAACGATCGGGGGAACCGGTTCTTCATGGACGAACAGCAATCTCTACGTAGGAATGTCAGGCATTGGAACGCTCGACATCAACAGCGGTGGGGCCGTCACCAGCAGCAGCTCTTGCACCATCGGCAGCAATAGCACTTCCACGGGCACCGTGAATGTCAATGACGCGCACTCAAGTTGGACCATCAATAGCAGCCTCGATATCGGTTTGTTTGGCAAGGGGACTTTGAACATCACTGGCGGCACTGTCACGAACACTGGCTACTGTTGGATTGGCGGCTACGACAACGCAAGTGGCGAAGTGACGGTTGACGGGCCCGCCTCCGCGTGGACCAGTGGCGCTCTGTCTCTCGGGACGCATTTCGGCGGTCGCGGCACCCTAAGGATTCGTAACGGCGCAACGGTCAACAGCGGTGGGGCGAGTATCGGCTACGGTGGCCAGCAACCTGGCGTGGCGACGATAACCGGATCCGGCTCCACGTGGACACTCACCGGTGGCCTGTCCCTATTGCATCACGACTCCACATTAGAAATTACCGACGGCGCCGTGGTGCACAGCGCCTGCGGCGCCCTGAGCGGCACTGCGACGATTGATGGCACAGGATCAAGGTGGACCGCCGATGGCGATCTCAGTGTCGATAACAGAATGAACATTAGCGGAGGCGCTGCCGTCACGGCTGCCGCCGTAACAAGCACCGGCCGCAATGGGACAATCAACTTCGGCGTTGGCGGCGGAACGTTGACGACCGGATCGATCGTGCTGTCCGAACGTCCGGGACAGTATACCGGCAATGGCACGGTAATCGCCCGCGGTTTGATCAGCGATAGGCAAGTCGTTCTGGGCTCGGCAGCCGACTTGCGACAGACGCTCAGCCTCAGCGATCAGCCCGGCAGCAACGTCATAGCAACGATCGACATGGCTAGCAATCCGACCGCTAACGGCCCCCTCGGCGCGGGCTGGAATAGTTCCGGCTCATTGACCATTCGGGGAGGAATTACCGTCAATTCCGCGGCAGGCTACATCGCGTCCGGTGTTGCTTCCGGCGTTGTGACTGTCACGGGAAACGGCTCAACCTGGGCAAACAGCGGGAGCTTGTATGTCGGTGGGATGGGAAACGGGACGCTAACCATTGACGGCGGCGCCACGGTCAGCGACGCATCAGGCCGCGTTGGTTGGAGCGACTACCGTTCGACTGGCGCTGTGACGGTCGCCGGAATCGGAACGACCTGGACCAACCGGTCTAACCTATCGATCCAGAGTGGCTCCAGTACGTTGCTCATCAAGGACGGCGCCACCGTTAACGTAGATGGCATGTCTGGCAGCGTCGGCAAGATTATCGTCACAGGCGCTCACTCAACATGGAACAGTGGCGATCTCTCGGTCGATGGTGGCAGGATGAGCATCCTGGACGGCGCAGTTGTCAACAGTCGTTCGGGAACGATCACGGGCGGCGATTCCCCCAGCATCCCATCCGGGACCGTCGTAACCGTCAATGGAGCCGGATCCAAATGGACCTGCAACGGCGCAATCATCGCAAGGGGGACCTTGAACATCGGCGGCGGTGGGACCGTCACGGGAACGAGTGTGTCGATCAACAGCGGATCGCTGCTGGCGGTTGACGTCGGCACCGGGAGCCATCTTACCGACACCGGCGCCTTCACCAATAAGGGCACAGTCCGCGCAATGGCGGGCGTTGGCGCCGCCACGACCTCGTACTCGCCAATCGCCGCAGGAACATGGTCGGACACCGGCGTGTGCCAGGGCGTCGGAGGCAAGTGGAACGCAAACACCCATCAGTTCTCGGTCGTCGCGCCCGAGCCAGGGACGGCCGGCGTGCAGCTGACAATTGATCCGTACGCGACGCAGCGCGTTCTCATTACCGACGACGCAAGCCAGCAGTCGGTTGGCGCAAGCTTCTCGGCGGCCGACGTCGAGGGCAGACAGATCAGCGTTCTCGCGGCAACGGTCAGTGACGGCTCCCTAACGTCGCTCAATGTTGCGCTGCCGCCCAGCCAGTCGCTCGTGTCCGCATGGAACCTCTCGGTCAGCGGCACGGGCTACGCGGCCAACGACCCCGCGTACCTCTCGCTCCCCGCCAGCGCCGAATGGGACCGCAACGACCTGGAGGTCTGGTACTATGATGGATCCTCTTGGGCCCCGTTTGATGCTGCGGACCTCACGTGTGACGGCTCCTACGCCAGCTTCACAGTATCCGGCTTCGGCAGCTATGCCCTGACCGCAGGTGTGCCCGAGCCGGGGACGCTTGGCCTCCTGCTCGTATCCGGCTCGGCACTTCTGGCCTACGTTTGCCGTCGTCGGCGTCGCTAGGCGGTCGTCATGCGCCCGCGTCTTAGGCCTCTTCCAAAGTAAGGGATCACGTTGGCCACGCGCTTAGTTCGTCGACTTGCTGTCGGACGAGACGGTTTGCGACGTCCTTTGCTGCGTCGTCTTTTGCACTGCCGGCTGAGCGCTCTTCTGCTGTGACTTGTAGTTGATGCGGTTGGTTGTCGCCTGATTCTGATGCATGCGCGGCTTGCACATCTGCGCCGAGACCCGTGGCTGCTGCACGAAGCCGGACACGACGTTCTTGACCGTGATCGGGCGATTGTACTGAACCTCCAGCGCGACGCCGACCATGCACATGCCGGCGCAGATGATCAACGTGCCTGCCCAAGAGCGTAATGCTCGTTGCCACGGCCCTTCCTTGCGCTCATAGCGCGCGTATCGCCCCGCTACGGCCGTCTTGACATTGTCCCAACTCACGAGGTGACGGGAGGAGTTGGCAACGCGAGCGGCCTTCATAACGCTGATTATCCGATAACAAACCAGCCCGGCAAAGATGCACGCAGAGAGCCCCAAACAAACCAACGTCGCAGTAAACATTGATTTCTCCTCTTGTAGACGGATGTCATTTCGACGGGAGCGCATGTTCCCCGCTGCGGCAACGATAGGTTTTTTCGCGGCATCTGTTTGTCAGTGGCGGGGCGAAAATGTCGCCGTGCGCCCGACGCTGCCTTTTCATACGTCCGCTCAGACTGGCGAGGCTGGCACCACATCCGGCAAAGCCCTAAAATGACGACCACCCGAAGCGGCCCGTGAAGACCTTAAGGGCCCGAAAGGAGCTAGCATGACTCTCTTGCAGCTTGCGCGCGGAACGCTCATTGGATGTTTCCTTGTGGCATCGATCGGCGCGGGCCGAACCGAGGCTGGCGAGACGCCTTCGGCATCGGAGACACCCAGGGACGTCGAACGGCTAGTGATCGAGAAGCTTGCCGCCGGGCAACAACGGCAGGCTGAAGCGTTTATCGATGAGTACGTCGAACGGCATCCGGATCACGTTCGAATGACGTTTCTCAAAGCCGTCTGCATGCGAAGCCGCTTCGACATCGAGGGATCGGGCGCGGTTTTCCGCAAAGTTGTCGAGAAAGACAAGGACTCTGTTTGCGGCCGTTGCGCCGCACTCGTCTTGGAACTGGATGCGTGGCGAGACTCCACGGCGAACTTTGCCAAGCTGCGGAAGTTGGCCGACGAGCATCCGATGGATACGGTGGTTCGCTGGATGACCGCCGTGCAGTGCCGGTCGCACCACTGGGAGGAAGAAGGGGTTCGCCACTACGAGAAGATTGTCGCCGTCTGGAAGCCGGGGCCAGTGCTCGTGCATCAGACGTACGCCAATCTGCTTGAGGAGCTTGGACGGTTCGAGGATGCTCTCGTCGAGCGTCGCAAAACGGTAGAGATGGAGCCGGCCGGCTGGAGTTACCATGGATTGGGGAGCACCCTGGCGCATCTACACCGCTTCAAGGAGGCCAATGAGGCGTTCGAAGAGGCCGTCAACATTGCTCCCACCAACGTGCTGAGTTGGCACAATTGGGCGTACTCGCTCTTGCGCGAAGGCCGGTTTGACGACGCCATTGCAAAGTGCAAAATCACGATAGACCTGGATTCACGCGAATGGCAACCCTGGAGCACCTGGAGCGAAGCACTGTTTGGCCAAGGTCATCTGCAAGAAGCGGTGCAGAAGATGCGAGTAGCCCTGCACATCAATCCGTCGTACGGCTCGGGCAAAGTGACAATCGCGCGCATCCAGGCAAGAATGAGGGGCAAGCCGGCGACGGCCAAACTCCACCAGTTCGATGCCGCCCTGGCAGAAGATAATAAGCTCATCGAAGCCAACCCCAAGGACCATAACCGCTACTGGCATCGCGGCGGTATTCACTGGGAAAACGGGGACTTTGACCTCGCCATCGCGGACTTTAACGAAGCCCTTCGACTTCATCCCGACGATCTCGCTTTCTACCGCGCTCGGGAGATGGCGCTCGTCGACAAAGGCGAGTACGAAAAGGCATTGGCCGATGCGAAGCGGGCGGTCCAGCTAGAACCCAATCACTACGCGTATCGTCGAGATCTCGGCGATGTTCTGCTGCAAATGGGGAGATTTGAGGAGGCCGCGGCCGCGTTTACCGAGGCCGTTCGGCTGCAGCCGGTCGACTTCGACTCTTTCCGCAATCGCGCTCGAGTGCGCGAATCGCAGGGAAACCTCGACAAGGCACTGGTCGATTACAACGAAGCCGTGCGACTTTACCCCGTTAGCGCACAGTTGCATTTTGCGCGAGGCGATCTTTATCGCAAACTGGGAAAATACGAATCGGCAGTTGCCGACTACACCAAGGCAGTCGACTTTGATCCGCGCCACGCCGAAGCTTACTTCAATCGCGGATTGGCGCACCGGGCACTTGGAAAACAGGACAAAGCCAAGGCGGACTTCGCCGCGGCGATGCGTCTTGATTCGGAACTCAAGGAACCGAAGTAGTTCACTCGGAGGACGGCGATCGAGCTTGACGCGCTCTCTCGGTTACCGCGGTGATGAACTCGGTCTTCGCCTTCGCATACGCGACGCGATCGTCCGGATGCTCGGCGGCCAGCCGTAGCTTAAGCTCCTGATACGCGGCAG
>JAJFUI010000223.1 GCA_021372555.1 Planctomycetaceae bacterium
TCGGTTTCCATCATCCGCGAAACCGGAATGCCGGTCCACGCGCTGACGACCTCAGCGATTTCCTCAGGGCCAACCTCGCGCCGCAGCAACCGCCGCTGTTCTCCCGCCGGCTTTTCGCCCTCCTGCGCCTCGATCGCCTCAAGCTGCTTCGCCAAATTCTTTTGCTGGAGGTCCAGTTCGTAGAGCCGCTGATAATCGGACTCGGGCACTACGCCGCCGCCAGACTGCTTCTCCTTGATCGCCGTGGCAAGCTGGTTGTACTGATGTTCGATGTCCATCAGCCGTTGCCGAATTTGCTGCACGCCGCCGAGGCCGCTCTTTTCGAGTTCCCACTGCTGCCGCAAGTCGGCCAGCTTCTTCCGCAGCTCCGCCATCTCCTCCTGAATGTCGGCCCTCCGCTCCTTGGCGTGCTCCTCTGTCTCGTCGGCCAATTGCCGGTCCGCCAACTCAAGCTGAACCAGCCGTCGCTGAACCTCGTCGATCGGCCCTGGCACGCTTTCCAACTCCATCGCCAGGCGGCTGGTGGCCTCGTCCATCAGGTCGATCGCCTTGTCGGGCAGGAACCGATCCGCGATGTAGCGGTGCGAAAGATTCACCGCGGCGACCAACGCCGAATCCTTGATCCGCACGCCTCGGTGATGAGCCTCGTAGCGAGGCTTCAGCCCACGCAGAATCGCGATCGTGTCTTCGACCGACGGCTCGCCCACCATGACCGGCTGAAATCGCCGCTCCAGGGCGGCGTCCTTCTCGACGTACTTGCGATACTCGTCGAGCGTCGTCGCCCCGATGCATCGCAATTCGCCCCGGGCCAGGGCCGGTTTCAACAGATTGGCGGCGTCGCTGCCGCCCTCGGCTCGCCCCGCGCCTACGACCGTGTGCAATTCGTCGATAAACAGAATCACGTTGCCCGCATCGGTCACTTCGCGCAGCACCGCTTTCAGCCGCTCTTCGAACTCGCCGCGGAACTTCGTGCCGGCGATCAAGGCACCCATGTCCAGCGCGATCAGTCGCCGATTCTTCAAGCTCTCTGGCACGTCGGCGTCGACGATTCGCAAGGCCAGCCCCTCGGCGATGGCCGTCTTCCCCACGCCCGGCTCACCGATGAGCACAGGGTTGTTCTTAGTCCGTCGCGAAAGGACTTGCATCACGCGGCGAATTTCCTGATCGCGGCCGATCACCGGATCGAGCTTCCCCTGCCGCGCCCGCTCGACCAGGTCGATACCGTAGCGTTCCAATGCCTGAAACTTCCCTTCAGGCTCTTGATCGGTGACCCGCGTGCTGCCGCGAACCGCCTGCAAAACCTTGAGCAAGTCTTGGTCCGTGACCGCGTTCAACTTCAAAACGTTCTTGGCCTTCGAGTCGACCTTGCTTAGGGCCAACAACAGATGTTCGGTCGAGACAAACTCGTCCTTCATCGTGTCGGCTTCGCGCTGCGCGGCCTCCAGAACGCTATTCAGCTCGCGGCTCAATTGCGGCGGCGCTCCGCCCGAGACGTGGGCGAAATGCCCCAGTTCCGCCTGCACAATCTTGTCCAACTGCCCGCGGTTTACGCCGATCCGGTCCAGGATCGGCCCCACGATCCCTTCGCTCTCCGACAGCAGTGCCGCCAGCAGATGCAGCGGATCGATCTGCGCATGCCCCCGATCGGTGGCCAGCTCCTGCGCCTTCGCCACAGCCTCTTGGGCCTTCAGTGTCAGTTTGTCGAAACGAAATGCCATAATTTATCTCCTTACTCCCGCGCCCGGTCCCCTCTCCCTTTGGGAGAGGGTTAGGGTGAGGGCTGTTCGTGTTCGGCCCGATCTCCCACCGGCAAGTCCCGCGCTCGAATATGCTTGACCTGTCCATCCTCCCACACAACTCGGTGCCATCTAATCTGCGTGCCTCTTCAACGACTCTGTCGGCGGGTTCTTGGATCCCCGTCATGGCAAGTCTGTTGAGCCGATTGTTATCGTCGGATTCCGCAGTCATTGGTTGTTCCTGGTCCCCTCTCCCTTTGGGAGAGGGTTAGGGTGAGGGCTGTGCCAGCGGGACAACGGTCGAACGCCGAGGCCCCGAGGCCACTTCTCAAAATCAGGCTCTATTCGTCTTCAGCCTCCGTCTCTTCTTCAAAGTCGAGCTGTTTGATGCGGGACGCAAATGCCATGTGAAACGCCTCAAGTTTCTCGGCCAACCAAGCATGCTGCGTAGGCCAGTCGTCGCGACTGGTGGGGGCAACGTTTGACCTGACCAAAGCTATTGCAGCACTTCTCCGGTTCGGCTTCTCCCTCCATTCTAAAGGGCAGCCGATCGCTTGTTCGATTGCTGCCTTGTCCTGTTGCAGCATTGCGAAATGAGTCTTGGCATCATTCCCCTGGCAATAGAGTTGAACACGGATGAACCCCTTTAACGTGTTCATCGCGGCGCTCAGTCCAAAACCTGATCGGCCAATGGAACATTCCGTCCAGTGCTGCGGCTGTGGCTTGTACAGCACGACTGGGCTGCCACGATCCATCAAGAGCTTGCGCAACGCAGCCCAATACTCCCGTTGCAGCAGTTTCATTTCGGTCAATTCGCCTGCGGCCGCGTCGCTTGCCTGTTTCGACCATTCATTTGGCTGACAGGCAATGTTAAATTTCGGGGCGATTGGTGAGCTGCCAATTCTCCATAACTCAATCTCCAGACCAAAGAAATTAACACCTTCTTCGGTGATATCATTGAGCCATCCGAGAGCGGCGCGGTGTTCTTCCGTGAATTGTTCGGCAATCCACACAATAGTTACGGCCTTCAAACCTGCGGCATAGGTGAGCAGCTGACCAAGGTGACAGTGGTCGGTGCGCTCCAGTTGGTTTTCAATCAGCACCCAGCCATTCGTGGCGTCCTTGCACAAAATATCCGCCCGAAATGGTCCGACGCTTTTCTCTTGCGCCTCACACTCAAGTTCGATGCCAATTGCCTCTCCGAGCAACGCGAGGTTCTCTTCCTTCGCCAACCACGGCGTGAAATCGCCCGATTCGCTCTCCCAAGCCTCGCGCAGATCAACCCGGTCCAATCGGCCGAGGTTCTTGTTATTCGACACTTTGACTCCTCCAGTAGTTGAACCGTGTACTCCACAGCCCTCACCCTAACCCTCTCCCAAAGGGAGAGGGGACCTGACGACCGGACAGACCGGACAACTTCAATCCCACGGCACGCCGCACAACCGTGCAATCTCGCGAGTGACGGCATCGAGGTCGCGCATCACATCCTCATTCGTCACGCGCAAAATCCGCAAGCCCTGCGATTCGAGGTGCTTGGTTTTCGCCGCGTCCTGCGCAGCCTTATCCCCATGGCTCATGCCGTCGACTTCGACGACCAGCCCGACGCTGTGACAGTAGAAGTCAACGACGAACGGGCCAACCGGATGCTGACGGCGAAACTTCAGACCGCCGATCTGGCCGTTGCGCAGCGCGAGCCAAAGCAGTTGTTCCGGCGGAGTGTTGGCTTGCCGCTGGTCGCGAGCGCGGCGGACCATGTGCTTCGATGCGTAGCGGCGCTCGGGCATTCGTTGATCTCCCCTCGCCTTTTCGAGAAGGGCTGGAGGTGAGGGCGGCGCAGCATCAAAGATCCGACGCTCCAGGCGCGACCCGCTTCCGCACAGCCCTCACCCTAGCCCTCTCCCGGAGGGAGAGGGGACCAGGGCAGCCGCTTTCCGCCTCCCCCCTTTCACCTTCCGCATTACTCCTTCACTTCGAACTCCGCGTCGATGGCCTCGTCCTCGCCGCCGGCGGCGCCCGATGGCTGGCCGCTCGGACGCTGGCCCGCGTCGCCGGTGGGCGCGGCGCCCGGCTGCGCGCCGGTCTTCTCGTACAGCGCCTTGCTCAACGCGTGCGACGCCTGCTCCAACTCGTGGACGGCCGACTTGATCCGCTCGACGTCATCGCTCTTGGCGGCCTCGCGGGTCTTCTCGATTGCCTTCGTGACGGCTTCCTTGTCGGCCGCGCCAAGCTTGGCGTCGTGCTCCTTCAACAGCTTTTCAAGCTGCCAGCACATCGAGTCGGCCTGGTTGCGCTGCTCGGCCAACGACCGCTTCCGCTTGTCCTCGTCGGCGTGCGCGTCAGCGTCGCGTCGCATCTTGTCAATCTCGTCCTCGGAAATGCCGCTCGACTGTTCGATGCGAACGGTCTGCTCCTTGCCCGTGCCAAGGTCCTTCGCCGACACGTTCAAGATGCCGTTGGCGTCGACGTCGAACTTCACTTCGATCTGCGGCACGCCGCGCGGCGCCGGCGGAATTCCTTCCAGGTTGAACTGGCCCAGCAGCCGGTTGTCGGCCGCCATCTGCCGCTCGCCCTGATAAACCTTCACGGTCACCGCGTTTTGATTGTCGTCGGCCGTGCTGAAGATCTGCTTCCGCTCGGTTGGAATCGTCGTGTTGCGCTCGACCAGCTTGGTCATGACGCCGCCCAGGGTCTCGATGCCCAGCGACAACGGAGTCACGTCCAGCAGCAGCACGTCCTTGACGTCGCCGGCAAGCACCGCGCCTTGAATCGCCGCGCCTACGGCCACCACCTCGTCCGGGTTGACGCCCTTGTGCGGCTCCTTCCCGTCGAACATCTCCTTGACGACCTGCTGCACCTTGGGCACGCGGGTCGAACCGCCGACCAGCACCACTTCGTTGACTTCCGGCGGTGTCAAATGCGCGTCGCCCATCGCTTGGCGGATCGGGTTGCGAGTCCTGTCGATCAGATGGTCGATCAACTGTTCGAGCTTGGCCCGCGTGATGTTCATCTGCAAATGCTTCGGCCCGGTGGCATCCGCCGTGATGAACGGCAGGTTGATGTCCGTCGATTGGGCCGAACTCAGTTCCTTCTTGGCCTTCTCGCAAGCCTCTTGGAGCCGCTGCAACGCCATCGTGTCCTTGCGGAGGTCGATGCCGTTCTGCTTCTTGAACTCCTCGGCCACGTAGTCGACCATGCACTTGTCGAAGTCGTCACCGCCAAGGTGCCCATCGCCGTTGGTGCTGATGACGCGAAAAACGCCTTCGGCCACTTCCAGAGCGGAGACGTCGAACGTGCCACCACCAAGGTCGTAGACGACGATCTTTTCCTGCTTCTTCTTTTCGAGCCCGTAAGCCAGCGACGCTGCCGTCGGCTCGTTGATGATTCGCACGACATCGAGGCCGGCGATTTCTCCCGCGTCCTTGGTCGCTTGGCGCTGCGCGTCGTTGAAATACGCCGGAACCGTAATCACGGCCTTGTTCACCTTGTGGCCCAGATACGCTTCCGCCGCTTCCTTCAGTTTCCGCAGAATAAACGCCGAGATCTCCGGCGGCGTGTAATCCCGATCGCCGATCCGGACCTTCACGTAGTCTTCTGGCCCGCCGACGATCTTGTACGAGACTTGCTTCTCTTCGCCGGCCACCTCGTTGTGCCGCCGGCCCATAAATCGCTTGATCGAGTAGACCGTGCGCGTCGGGTTGGTCACTGCCTGACGCCGGGCGGGCTCGCCCACGATCGTCTCCCCTTTATCGGTAAACGCGACGACGCTTGGCGTCAGCCGGTTCCCCTCGGCATTGGGGATGACCTTGACGTCCTTACCTTCCATGACAGCCACCACGGAGTTCGTGGTGCCCAAGTCGACGCCGATAATCTTTTCTCCGCTAGACATTCGATGTTCCTTTCTCAACCCTGATGTTCGTGGTCCGGCTTCCGCCGGCCGTTGTTGTTCCTAGTCCCGGTTAGCCGGTCATTCGTCCGTTGTTCGTCCGACTCGCGCCCGCATTGTCATTTGATAATCACGTGGTGCCACAGCCGCGCCGCCCGATGCCCTGTCACGCTGTCGAGTGATCGAAGCTTTTGGCACCTTCTTAAGAGACAGCTCAGAGAAGCAAAGCTCGTGCCGGCCTCCCGAAGCCGTCGCGACCGCGCGAGCCTAACTGTTTATATGGCAATAGCTTCTGCTCCAACGGCCATGGCGGGGCTCGTGTCATGACCCGTCAAATCCTCGCCGCGGCTGCCATTTTGGCACCCCTGCCGATGGCGATCAGGTGGATTGACACGCGGGCTTCCATTCGGTACAAGAGTCCGTTTTCCGCTCCGTTTTAGCCCAGGAGTCATCAATGCGACGCCCCTTCATTGCCGGTAACTGGAAGATGAACCTGAATCGAGCGTCCGCCGTGGCGCTTGCCGAAGGGGTGGCAAAGGCCGCTGAGTCTGTCCAGGGCGTCGACCTGGCCGTCTGCCCGCCAAGCTGCTATCTCGATGCCGTCGGCCGAGCGATTTCTGGCTCGAAAGTCCTGCTGGGGGCGCAAAACATGTACCACGAGCCGGCCGGGGCGTTCACCGGCGAGCTCAGCGCGGCGATGCTCCGTGACCTCGGCTGTACGTACGTCATCCTTGGCCATAGCGAACGTCGCCATATCCTCGGCGAAACCGACGCCGCCATCAACAAAAAGGTCCACGCAGCCCTCTCCGCCGAACTGATTCCGATCGTCTGCGTCGGCGAGTTGCTCTCCGAGCGCGAAGCCGGCCAAACGCTGGCCGTCATCCGCCGCCAATTCGAGGGTTCTCTGGCTGGCCTGTCCGCCGAGCAGATGGCCACCGTGGTTCTGGCCTACGAGCCCGTTTGGGCGATTGGTACCGGCAAAGTCGCTACCCCCCAGCAGGCCGAAGAGGTGCATCTCGCCCTTCGCAAGCTCATCGAGCAGCGTTATAATGGCTCGATTGCCGGTTCGGTCCGTCTCCAGTACGGTGGCAGCGTCAAGCCCGACAACGCCGCCGAATTGCTCCACCAGCCCGACATCGACGGCGCGTTGGTCGGTGGCGCCAGCCTGAGGGCGGACCAGTTCCTCGGCATCGTTGCTGGTGCGGTTTGATGTGGGGCCCGGTTGTCAACCTGACAGACACCAGGGCAGGCTACAAGCCCTGCTCATGACAGGCAGAATCACATTCTGCCATACGCGGAAGAAAGGACGTCCATGGGAATCCTCAACTCGCTGCTGATCGTCTTGCTGCTGCTCACTGCCGTGTTCCTGATCGTGTTGGTCCTGATCCAACGCGGCAAAGGCGGCGGCCTCGCCGGCGCCTTCGGTGGTATGGGCGGCCAAAGCGCCTTCGGCACGAAAGCCGGCGACCTGTTCACCAAGATCACCATCGGCGTCGCGATCGTCTGGATCGTCCTCTGCGTCATTACCATTCGCGTGCTCGGCCTCGGCGGCCATGGTCCGCTCCGGGCTGACAGCGAGGGCCCCCTCGCGCCAATCTCTGGGACGACCGCGCCTGCTTCCACCGACAAGAAGCCCGCAGGCAACACCACGAGGCCGGCGGCTCCCGCCCCAACCAAGACACCGGAAAAGACCAAGTAGCACCCCAGACCAGCAAACAGCGAGTGCCACTCGCACCGCGCCCCGCCCAACGTTTAACCTTCCATCCGCTCGTTCACCCGCCCATTCTTGGAGTACAGTCGCCTTGTTGCAGAGCATGACCGGCTTCGGCGAATCGCATGCCCAAGAGAACGGGCTGGCCGTTGCGGTCGAAATCCGCACGATCAACAACCGCTTCTTCAAGCTCTCCGTCCGCACCAGTGAGGGCTACGCCGCCCTGGAGCCGATGGTCGAGGCCGTCATTCGCCAGACCATCCATCGCGGCACCGTTCAAGCGAACATTTGGGTCGACCGCCGCCCGTCGCCCGAGGACTATCGAATCAATGTCGACATCCTCGAACGCTATCGTCAGCAGCTACTGGGCGAAATGAGCCGCTGGCAGTCGGGACGCCAAGACCCGCCGCTCGAAACCCTTCTCGCCTTGCCGGGCGTCGTCGACGATGCCTCCGCCAAGGTCACCGAAGCCCTGGACGATTGGCCCCTCATCGAACGCACCCTCAATGGCGCGCTGGGTAACCTCACCCGGATGCGCGGCGAGGAAGGCCGGGCGATGGCCGCCGATCTGACCGCCAACTGCCGTGCCGTCGCCGCCAGCCTCGATCAGGTCGACCGCCGAGCGCCCCTGGTCGTCGAGGACTATCGCAACCGTCTTTACGAGCGGCTCAAGAAGGTCTTTTCCGAGTTGCAGGTTAGTCTCGACCCCACCGACCTCATCAAGGAAGTCGGCCTCTTCGCCGACCGTAGCGATATCTCCGAGGAAATCGTTCGCCTTCGCAGTCATCTCGACCAGTTCGCGACCACGATGGCCGGCAACGAAAGCGCCGGTCGCAAGCTCGACTTCCTTACCCAAGAAATGTTCCGCGAGGCCAACACCATTGGGTCCAAGGCCAACGACGTGGAAATCGCCCGGCACGTCATCGAAATCAAAACGGCCATCGAGCGCATCCGGGAAATGATCCAGAACGTCGAGTGAGCCGTGGCAACGGCGACGCTTATCGCCTGGCCTGGCTCCCACCCCATATGACGTCTGGATATCACGCGGCTAGAACGTAGCATTCGTCTGCGCCGAAAGTCACCTACCCCTCTCTGGTGTGCAGCCCACAGCGCACACTGGTACCACCACCTGCGCTCTCCAGGCATTATTGACAAGTACTTTTGTACTACATCTAATAGGCCATAGAGTTCTTGTCTATTTAAGGGCTTCTCGGTGGGGGGTGTAAAGTGATTGCAGCCAAGGGACTTCTCTGTCTTTTTATCGCGGGCTTCTCGACGGGTGTGTTTCTTTTTCTATATGGGCGATGCTTCGAGCTGCGGGCGCTGAAGTGGCTGGTAGGCTCGGCCATTGCTGCCAAGCTTGCGCTGATTATTGTCGGCTACAGCCTGTTCCCGCAAATGAACTGTAACTCGGACGCCGCGATTTACTATTTCCCCGAGGTGCAGAAGGCGATTTCAGGTGCATTGCCCAATCGAGACTACGCGTCCAGCTATTCTCCGTTATTCCCGGTCACTTGCATGCCGGCCTTTGCCGGATGGCGCTCTGTCGGGGCTTTCGTTTTGACGATGTTCGTCTTCGAAAGTGCAATGCTCGCCCTGTACCTGTTCGGTCGTAAGTCCAATGTCACGAACTCGTGGCGTGTTGCGTTTCTTTACACCTGTTCGCCCATCTCCTTCTATTGGTGCACGCTCACGGGTTACAACGGGACGATCATCGCGTTTTTTGCGTTGCTGGCTTTGATTCTGGTCGAACGGAAAAAGGACTTCTCTTCCGCGGTGAGCCTTGTCCTCGGGCTATTGTGTAGCAAACTGCTGATGGCACTGAGTTACCCGGCCGTCGTGTGCTTTGAGCGGCGAGGTCAGTGGAAGCGTTTAGTATGGACCTCGCTACTGTTGGCCGTGTCGCTGATCATTCAATTCGCCATGGGAATGGACGGGTTTGCGCCCATCAAGCGCGAGGCCAACAAGATGACCAGTGGCAACGTCTGGTACGTCCTGAGCCCGTGGATCCCGGCGGATATCTGCGACACGTTTGCTTGGCAAGCGCTGCCGATGGTCACGACTGCGGTGGTTGTTCTGGCAATGCTGGCGACTTACTTGCGTCGGAACTTCCCGAGTGGCACCGAGTCGCAAGAAACGCGTTTTGACGCGGCAACGGCATTCCTCGCCGCGACGAATCTGGCGTTCATGATCTTTAGCAAGAAGGCTTACACTTTTTACTGGCTCATGGCGTTGATATTCATATTGCACACCCTCATCGCGAGCAGCAGGGACCGCCGAACCATAGTCAAATGGATCATCCCCGTCTTCTTTCTCGGGGCAAGTACGACAGTGGAACCCCTTCTGTGGGGCATCGTGCAGACTCAGGTGTCCCATACGCCGCAAATGGTCGTCAACAGTCTGTGGATCATTGACGTCTTGACGTTGGCCTGCTATCTATACCTGACGGTTTGGTGCTTCAAGGCGTCCCTCGATCGCGACAGGGTATCGTGGCGTGGGGAAGTCCCCATCGAAGCATCGTCAGGTGAGGTTTGCGGGTAGTGCACATCGGACAGGGCATGACTGAACGAAAACCGATTTTGCGGCAAGGAAGGCTAGTCATCGTTTCCGGTCCCTCCGGCGTCGGCAAGACCTCGGTCATGCAGCGGGTCTTTGACTCCTCCGAACTGCCGCTGGTTCGCAGCGTCTCGGCCACCACGCGTCCCCCTCGGCCCGGCGAGATCGACGGCCAGGACTACCACTTCATCACCAACGACGAGTTTCAGCTACGCCGTCAGAGGGGTGAGTTCCTGGAATGCTTCCAGGTTTTCGACCACTCCTGCTGGTACGGAACCCTTTGGGCGGCCGTCACCCCTGGCCTTGCGGCCGGTAAGTGGGTAGTCTTAGAGATTGACGTCCAGGGCGCGCTTGCGGTCATGGAGCGGTTTGCGGAGGCAATCACCATCTTCCTCCGCCCCAGCTCACGCGAAGAACTTGAACGCCGCCTCCGCGGCCGCGGCACCGAAACCGAACAATCCATCTGCCGCCGATTAGCGAAGGCCGACCGCGAACTCGCCTTGGCCGACCGCTATCGCCACCAGGTCGTGAATGATCGCCTGGACGAAGCCGTGCGGCAGATTTGCGCGATTCTGACTACAGAATGGGAGAGGGCTCAACATGATTGATGATCTGCGGGAAGAGGCGATTGTGAAAAAGGTCGGAGGCCGTTTCAAGCTTTCCACCCTCATCCAAAAACGGCTCGTCCAACTGAACGCCGGCGCTCGTCCGCTGGTCAACTCCAAGACCGAGAACAAGATGCAGTTGGTCATCAACGAAATCCTCGAAGATAAGATCTTCCTGGATAGCGAAATGAACGTCCAAGTCGCCGCCGGCGCCAAAGAACCGAGCCCGGTGGAAATCGACTTCCGAAATCTGTAAACGGTCTTAGGTCTCAGGACTTGGCGCTTAGTCTCAGACCGAAACCGAATATCGAAGCGCGGGCGCGGTTGGCACGCTTCCTGGGCTTGAACTTGGTAACTAAGACCTAAGACCTGAAGCCTAAGACCTGAGTTCCATGACCGGACGCGAAGTGCTGATTGGAGTGACCGGTGGCATCGCCGCCTACAAGACGGCCGCCCTGGTGAGCCAACTGGTCCAGGCCGGCGCCGGCGTCACCGTCGTCATGACCCGCTCGGCCACCCGGCTTATCGGGCCAAAAACGTTCGAGGCCCTGACCGGCCGCCCCGTGAGCACGCACGTCTTCGGTCCCGGCGGTCACTCGCATCCACACATCGAGCTCGCCCAACGGGCGGAAATCCTCTGCATCGCTCCGGCCACCGCCAACATCCTCGCCAAGGCCGCCTGCGGAATCGCCGACGATCTGTTGAGCACCATCCTGCTCTCGTTCGACGGTCCGGTGCTGATGGCCCCGGCGATGAACTGCGAGATGTGGCGCAAGCCGGCTGTCCAGCGAAACGTCGCCCAGGTCCGCGCCGACGGCGTCGCGCTGATCGATCCCGAGGAAGGCTACCTGAGTTGCGGGATGATCGGTCCCGGTCGCATGGCCGACCCTGCTACCATCTTCCACGCGATTCGCCAGCGCCTCGAAACCGTGACGGCGTAGGCTGCGTGAAAGTCGCACCGACGTGGCGCGTTCTGATCAAAACGGATAGCGCGCCGCCTTTTGTCATCAGCTAACATGTCTCGCATCCTGATTACCTCCGGCCCGACCCGCCAGTACCTCGATCCGGTGCGGTATCTGACCAACGCCTCCAGCGGCCGCATGGGCGCGGCCCTGGCTT
>JAJFUI010000119.1 GCA_021372555.1 Planctomycetaceae bacterium
GTAAAGGAAGGCGGACAAGTCCCGGCGACCGGCGGCATTCTAGCGTATCGCTGGAATCGGTTCCACCCCGCAACGTGGCCGCCGGCGTCGCGGTTTCGCTGCGCAGCGGTGGCGCAACGCGTCGTAAATGCAGTGCCTGACCGTGTTTGCGACTATTCAGGAACTGCGGGCTTGCTGGGTCGTCCACGTTCCCCGTCCCCCAGAAAACCGATTCGTCGCGGCAGATTTGCGCGAGAGCGGCGAAAGCGGTGCTCTGGGGTATTTGACGCCGCGTTGAACGTGGCATTCTGCGCAAGGCACGCAAGTGTGCAGTGTCACTTGGAATGCCCGAAGAATCGCTCGCGAAGCACGCGCGTCAGAAAGAGGGGGTTTCCGATGAGGTACCGGTGCGTCTTGAGGCGGGGTTGCTGGAACAGTCGCCAGACCCACTCGTGTCCGATGCGACGAAGCCACCGAGGCGCGCGACTGACGTTTCCCGCCCAATAGTCGAACAGCCCGCCGATGCCAAGACATACCGGAACGTCGAGCTGCGTGAGATGCCGGCAGATCCACTGCTCCTGGGCCGGATTGCCCATTCCCACCAACAACACGTCGGGGCGCGCCGCGTTGATTTGCTCGATGACGGTTGCGGTGTCGTCTCGTCGTGCGGCGTCACCGGCAGAATCGCAGCCTAGGTAGCCGTGGTGGTAGTCGGCAAGCCTCCAACCCGGAAAAGTGCGGCGGGCATAGTCGGCGGCTGCAGCGACCGTCGTCCGATCGCCGCCAAGCATGAAGTACGAATATCCCCGCCCGGCGGTCATCTCAAACATGGCAGGCACGAAATCGGTACCGACCAGATTCTGCGCGACGCGGACGCCTTGAAGCCGCGCCGCCCAACGAACGCCAGTGCCATCGGCAAACACGAGGTGGCCAGAGCGCAAGGCTTCGCGATAGGCAGGATTGCCGGTGGCCAGGTTGAGCGTGTGGGCGTTCACAAAGAAAACGGAGCGCGCGCGACCGTCGCGCCGGCGGATGATTTGCTCAAGCAGGCCGATTGCGAGCGCGCGAGTGACGTTGTCAATGCGGACGCCCAGCACGGAGAATCGCGGCAACGCAAGTCCGGTATCCGGCTTAACCTGGTCGTTCAGCGCAATGGTGGCGTGCGGTGTCATCAAGGGAAGTATAGCCCATCGGACGTGGTCGCAATGGGAGGCACTAACGATGCTAACGGCCTTGCGGCGAATGCGGCGAGGTGGCCGTACTGCGATCGCCAACGGCTCGCTGGAAATGAACCGGTGGCGGCAAGCTGCGTTCCGTGCGGACCCACGCCTCTTGGCGGTGGACGAGCATTCGGGCGTAGATTGGCAATTTGCGGAGCAGGTAGAACGGCACCGCCGCCAGCGCTCGCAACGGGACCTGACGCCGGGAGAAGATCGCCCAGCCCAGGCCGATCGAGACCGCCATCGCTGCACCGCTGCCGGCCGCCAACATGGCCGCCGTCGCCGGACCGCCGAGAACGCAGACGAGGCACGCCATTGCGGCGGTGGCGAGCCACAACGCAGCCAGCAGCGCAAGCGGCGGAACGCTGAGGTCCGCGGCCATTGCCAGCAGCGGCCACGAATGGCGGCGCATTGCAGTCCACAAAAGCCTGGGCACTTGCCGCACTGCCGTTCGCAAATGCCCTTGCTCCCAGCGAGTGCGTTGTGCCGCGAAGGCAGCGCCGGCGACGGGCAGGCTGCTCAAAACGCCGGCCTCCGGGCAGAACGTGGCTGTTTCTCCACGCATTGCCAGATCGATTCCGAGTTGCATGTCTTCCACGAGGCTGCCGCCGGCGAGTTGCATGTCGGCTGCCAGTCGCCAGGGGAACGCCATCCCGGTTCCTGTGAGACGACAAGGCCCGCCGAGCCGCGCCAGTCCCAGCGGCCGAATCAGGTTCGTGAACCGGTTTGCCAGGACGGACACCGCCTGCATGCCGGTCGGCCCGCGATTCCGCAGGCCCCAAGGATCGGCTTCGGTCAGATTTCGTGCCTGGACGGGGCGCTGCGTCTGGGCTGCTCGTCTGGCAAGAAGCCTGATCGTCCGGGGTTCCACGAGGCAATCTGCATCGATTACCACGAGCACGTCCGGTGGATCGACGCTGATCGCGGCGATGCCGCACTGCAGGGCGTATCCTTTGCCGCGATGGTCGCTGTCGCACCGCTCGACAACCTCGGCCCCGCTTCGACGCGCCAGGTCGGCCGTCGAGTCAGTGCAATTGTCAGCGACAACGAGCAGACGGTCGCCCGGCGCGAGGGTTGCAAGAATCGCTTGCAGCGTGGGCGCGATGACGGCCTGTTCGTCATGGGCGGGGATTAGCACGGCCGTGCGAGGCGACTTGCCGAGTTCGCCGTCGGCGTCGGGCGTGGCGGCCCCGGCTCGCCTGGCAAAAAGCAGGGCAGCCAGGCATTCGACGGTGAACACGGCGATCGGCGCCAGCAGCAAGCCGGTGGCCGCAACCATCACCGCATTGACCGCGTCGAGAATCGTCATTGGGCCATCGTCCTTGCTTCCACCATGCTTCGCACAATCCGCCCAGGGGACCGAAGCGGCCCTCGAACGGGCGAATGGCGCAGCCAGTCGTACGCCTGATGCCACCGCTGCCGTAGCATGCCTCGGATGGGCCGCAGGTCGACCGAACCTTCCGCCACATCGATAGCGCCCGACATCAGATGCTGCTTGTAAAGTTCCGGTCCTTTTCCGAGATCGATGCGTTGGATGCCCAGCGCGGGGCAGAGTCTGGCCAATTCCAGCCAAAGAACCAAGCCAGGCGAAAGCACGGCAAAGTCGCGACGATAAGCCGAGAACCAAGCGTGCAGCACCCCGTAGGACCGCATTGACAAAAGGACGGCGACCAGCACGTCGCCCATGTAGAGCGACGAAAGCATGCCTGAGAAACCGTCGCCGCTGGTTTTGCGGATTCGATCGAGCAGCCAGAGCGTCCAACCGAAGGCCAAGACGTCGGTGACTCCCGTGCGGTGGTACTGATCGGCTTTCCATCGCACCAGGCTCTGAAACACGCTGTCGCTGGTAGTGTGCAGCTCGACGCGCAGCGGGCCGGCTTCGCTTTCCGCGCGTCTCAATTTTCCCATCGCTTTCTTAAACGTCCTGGGATGAATCGTATGCTGCTCGCCTTGGTATCCTTCCCAGCCCCGCGATAGATCGATATATGGCGACGGCGCACTGCTCCAACAGTGCTCCCGAAATCGCGATTGGCTGACCGGCAGATGGTTGAAGTGCCACGCCAAGAGATTGCAGCCGCGGAGCAGTTGCCGTGGGTCGCATGTTGTACCGCTCCGTGCAATGACGCCGTGAAAGTCGGACATCACGCCGCCGACAGGACGCCCGACGTTGCCTTTGCCGCGATGAAACGGGAAGAATCCGACCGGTTGCCCATCGTTTTCGAGGACACCGACGTCAACGGGACCGCGAACGGCCGCCACCGCCTGGGTAAACTCGGGCCTGAAATAGGGGCTGTCGAGAGCAGGCTCGGTCCGCTGAATCTCCGCCCAGGCCGCCCATTGCGCTGGCGTCAACGCTTCGGCGGATAAAAGTCGGATATTCATGGTAAGACGATTGCCGGTGCGGCATCGCCGGGGCGCAGGAATTTCTCATTGTTTCCGCATTGCGACGGCGAGGCAAGCATCAACAGCGCGAAGCCCATTTCCGCGAGCACGGCGACGAAATTGGGAACGCCGCTCTCGAAGCAAGCGTCGGCGATGCAGAATGCCAGCAGACCGACGACAAATGCGATGCCTGGGTCGCCTGTCGCCCGATAGCGGCCAGCTGCGCGAACAAGCCCAAGGGCCACGATTGCCAGGAGGATGACGCCGCCCACAAGTCCGCCGCTCAGCACGGTTTCAAGGTAGCCGTTGTGCGCCTCGCGCATTGTCCATTCCATTTCCTCCGAGACGCTCTCGATCTGCTTATCGGTCCAGAACGCCTGGTAGCCGTATCCTTCGAGCGGCCGTTCGCGGATATAACGAGCCAATTCGAGCCAAAGTGGAACGCGACCGGTGAGTCCCTCTGACTGCTCTTGGCGACCGAGCATCATCGCGCCCAGCAGTCTGTCGTTCGGCTCGGCGGAAAACATGGAAGCCGCGAGGGCCAGTAGGCACACCGCTAAGCCACCGATCAATGCGGCCAGCACCCGCGCGCGGGCCGACGCGGCGACGAACCAGATTGCGGCCACTGCCACAACTAAACTAGCGCACGACGCACGCGACTTGGTGAGCAGCAGAAAGGCAACACCCACGCCAAGACATAGCCACAATGGCTTGCGCCGTTCGGGCGTTGCATGGAGAAGACACAGCGATCCCAGGCAGAGGGCGGCAAGCTGCACGCCCTGGGCGTTCGGATGAATCGTGCCGGCGAAGCGATATTCCGGTAGCCAAGGACGAAACGTGCCTAGCGCAAGTTCCACGGCCAGCCCGACGGCCAAATACGCCGTGCCTATGGCGACTGCAATGAGCGGAATGTCGCGGGCGCGAAATGCCGCAGCAAAACCGGCCGCGGTCGCAAGGCAGCACAGCAAGGCGATCAACCGTCGGCCGCTCATCCCGGGATCCAAGGACCAAAGCAAAGTGGTCCCCAGCCAAGCTAAGTAGCACAGTGCGAGCAGTGGTAGCGACCCGTTGAGGTGAACCTCTCGGCCACGCGATCGGAGCAGCATCCACCCACCGATGATGCCCAGTAGTCCGAGGGCGAGCCCCTTGGCAGCGTTCCGACCGTTTTCCAGACTGCCGGCCGTATCCGTCCAGGGCGTGTACGCCTCGTACTGAGACACGCGAACGTCATGCTCCAGGAAGAAGAACACCGCTGCAAGCAACACGACCGCCGGCCAAAACAGCGAGCGGCTGCTGTCGGAACTTCCGGCGCGGGGCTGCATGCTGTGGCTCATTGGTCGTCGGCCGCTATTTCTTGTATTCAAGGCGTGCGGCTTTTTCCAGTTTCCAAAGCGTGAGCCAGCGAACCGCCGCTCCGGCCGCGCGGCCGATAACCAGCGAGGAGGCAATGCCCCACGCGCTGTATGGGCCTACCAACCACAGGGCAGTGCCGACCGTGACCACGAGTTGCACCACGTCGCCGCCAAACGTGGCGGCTGGACGATCGAGGGCCGATAGCCCCGTGCTCGCCAGCAATCCCATGGCGTCGGCAAATGTCGCCAGGGCGAGCATCGCGATTAGCGGGCCGGTGTCGGAGTAGTCGCCTCCGTAGACGACGCTCGCCAGGTAGTCCCCGGCCAGCAGTGTCAACAACCACAGGCTTCCCAACACGACCACGGAGCACAGCGTCGCCCAACGAAGAACTCGTCCCAAGGCGTGAACGCCTTGTCGGGTGAATGCTTGAGCTGCCTTCGGAATGAGGAAGTTGTTGAACCCTGTGACAAAGAGGTTTGATAGACCGACAAGCGTTGTGCAGGCCATCAATTCGCCGGTCGCCGCTTCGCCGTGTACATGGGCGAGCAACCACGGCAGCAAATAGAACGCCAGCCCAGTCAGTTGGCTCATTAGCCCCCATTTGCCGAACGACCAGTTGTAATGCCAATCGGCGACAAGCCTGCCGCGGCTAAACCGCATCGGCTTGCGGGCCGTCAGTGACCAGCAGAGGCACGTCACCGCGCAGGCGGCGCCCATCGCCGCATAGGTGGCCGCCGCGGACAGGCGTTCGAGCCGAGCCAGCGCCACCAGGGCCGTTAATTGGACAACGGAGGCCGCCACGTCAATCGCAATCGCCGTCGCCATAGCGAGATGAGCCAGCGCGGCGCGACGAGCGAACTCCCGCAACAAGATAAACGGAATCGCTGCGAGCAGAACCCAGGCCGCCGGTCGAAGCCCTTCCGGCCCGACCCCACTTGCAAGCATGATGCCGAGCGCCAGAAAACACGCCACTGCTGCGACCGATGTCAGCAGTTGGTGGATGAAGGTGCTCCCCTTGTATTCCGCCAGCGCTTCGCCGCTGTGGCGATGGCAGTAAACAGTATACGGAACTGAAATGAGATTCGATTGCGCTGCAACCAGGAACATCACAATCGTCGAGGCGAGGGAATAGACGCCGACCTCGTGCTGCGAGCAGGCTCGCACAAGAATCAGCATTGTGAGGAAGTTCGACCCGCTGACCACTGCCTGGTCGAAAACCGAGAACGCTCCGGTGCGCACTGTCCGCGTGGCCCCGTCGGCTGCTGCCGGCGACGACATCGATCGTCGCGCGACGTCTGGCCGCAGGCGGTTCGGGAGTATGCTGCCGATGCTCATCGGGACATTCCAACTCCGAGGGGCCGTTGCTGGGGCAGTTCAACATCACTTTCGGCCTTGGCATCCGCACGGATCCCCGGCAGCCAAGGACGCACTTGTAGCCACAAATCGCGCAATTTCGTGTACCAGCCGTCCAGCTTTATTGCCAGGGTGGCGGCCGTGTCATAATGCCGGACGGCAAATCGGCCCCAGGTGAACGGATCGGCATTTCCGTCGACGAGCCTGGAGTCGGCGGTGAGACCGCAGATGGGGCCAGCGCGACGCGCTGCCGCGGTCAGGTCTGGCCCCGTGTGCCCAAAAGGAAATGCGAAGCTGACTTCCGCCAGCCCGAACCGGCTCCGAAGCACCTCGATGGAACGGGCCAAGTCTCGTTGCAGCATCTCGGGCTGGCCCCGCAAATCGCCGTGCGTGTGCGTGTGCGAGCCAATTTCGATCAGGCCGTCGGTCATCATTTCCGCGCAGTGATTGTTTCGCAACGGCCGCCAGGCTACCGGCGGGACATTAAACGAGCCCGCCGCCGCCCAATTGTCGAAGGGAAATGGGGCGTCGCCGTCCAGATAGTCGGTGGTCACGAAGACGGTCGCGGGAATCGACAGCTCTCTCAGAATCGGCCAGGCGTTCCAGTAGACGTTGTCGTAGCCGTCATCGAACGTAACCACGAACGTCCGCGGCGGAACACGTTCGCCCGCAAGCGCTCTCCGGAGCGGCCAAGGACGCCAGCCGTGGGCCAATAGGCCCTGAAGCTGCCGCCGAAATCGTTCCGGTGTAACGTTCCAGGTTGGCCGCGGAACGCCAGCCACTCGCGGTGTCACACGGTGATACATCAGAATTCCGAACGGATTCTGCTGTGCGAGGGACGCGTGGCAACCGTCACGATGGTCTATCGTGGGAGGCCTTTTGGAAAATCGCCGCACGGGCCGGCTGACCGCCGAATGGTTGCCGATGCGCGTTTCATCGCGGCTCACCGTGGCAGCCGTGGGGGCTTCTTTCGCGCCCTTCAGAATCGCGCGGTACAGATCGGCCATTACCGGCTGCTGTCGAGACCAAAGGAAGTCCTTGGCTCGCGCGATGGCGCCACGGCTCAACTGTTCCCAGGCGGCGGGCTCGTTCCAGAGCCGCGCGATCGATCGCGTTAGCTCCGCGATCGTCCTTCGCGGCGTTGAGACTTCGATCTTCACGCCGCAACGCTCCGTGACGATGTCACGCACACCTTGGTGATCGAGGCACACGACCGGCACGCCGGCAGCCAATGCTTCCAGCACGACATTGCCTGATGTATCGCGCAGACTTGTGAAAGCAAACAAGTCTGCCCAGGCGTATTGCTGCAACGCTTCGTTGTAGGGCAGCCGGCCCAGCCAGCTTATGCGCGGCGCAATTCCCAGCCGCTTGGCCAAGCGTTGCCATCGCTCACGTAGCGGCCCTTCGCCCAATATTCGCAACTCGTAGGGCACATCATTCGGCAGATCGGCCAATGCCCGAAGTAGCAGGTGCAACGCCTTGCGATGCGTGAGAAGCCCTGACCACAGGATTCGCAGCGACGATCCCCTTTGATCGCGGGCGCGAGGGCTGCCGCCGACATTCGCAAGACCCGTCTCAAGCAACACCTGCGGCGTCACGCCATGGACCGCGGCAAAATCGCGCTGCACGGTTGAGTTTGCCGCGAGGATTGCTGTCGCTTGGCGGCTCGCGCCGCGAACGCTTGGGCTTAGCCGCAGTTGCAGTCGGTTGACTACACTGCGCGAAAACTCGTGAACCGCGCCGGCCACGCCCGCCGTCGGCAGAAACTGCCAGGGATAATCCTGGGTGCCGCCGACCGGGCCCCAAAGGAACGGCACGCCGAGTTGCCACAGCCGCCCTGGCTCGCGATAGCCGCAGAAGGTGACTTGATGCACCAAGTCAAAATGGAGTTGCTCGTGAAGCCGCACCGCCTCCCGATATGCCCGGTGGTGCCACCGGCGCAGTGCGGCGTACCATATCGCGTCGTGGAGTTGCCCCCACGACCACTCGCGCTGATCGATCGGGACGAAAACAAACTGCAGCCCGGGGATTTCGCCGTGCGCCGCGATATGCTGTCGAATCTCGTCGGCGAATTCGTGCTGTTCGCAGATCACCCAGGTGTCGAAGTTCTTGGCCGACTGAATCGCGCGGTGCCAACCAACCGCGGCCTCGGATCCGCGCATCGGACTGCATGCGTACGAAAGCTGCAGCACTCGCGGGCGGTGTTGGCTACGGGATGGCACGTTCATTGCCTGCAATTGGCCGCATTGAGTGGCGTAGAAAAAACGTTATCCGTTCGCGTTGGCCGCCAAGTCCGCTGAGCGGAGGCTGGGGATCGCCGCGATTGTGGCCGGCAGGCCGTGTTCCTTCCCATCCGCACTGCGAAGCCGCTCGAACTGGTCGGCGACCAGCGGCACAGCGAGGGCTGCGAACACTGCAGCGCAAAGCCCCAGCAGCAGGTCTATCGCCACGCGCGGACGCACTGGGCGCGGCTCGTAACTGGCCGGCTGGACGACGCTGACATTGGACATCCTCTCGTTTTCGAGTTGCCGGTCGATCCTTGCCTGTTCCAAGTTTGCCGAGTACTTGCGATAGTCGGCCTCGATCAGATCAATCTCGCGCTGCGTCGCCGCAAGCCGCAGTTCATCATCGTTTAGCTTTGTCAGTTCGCTGCGCACCGCCGTCAATTGCCTCTTGAGTTGTCCCGACTGCGCCTGCAGCGATGCGAGGAGCGGTTGCTCGCTCAGCAAGGCGGACTCCGCCTGCCGACGCAACTTGTTTGGTTCCTTGGTGACGTGCTGTCGAGTTTTCTGTTCCTCCTGAAGCAGCACTTTCGCGGCGGCGAGCTGCTCCCGGATTTGGCGGAGCTTCGGGTGGTCGGCAGTGTACTTCGCCTGGGCTTCCTTCTCGCGGACTTGCAGCGCGTAGAACTGCTCGCGCATTCGGTCCGTTCCTTCGTTCGCGACGCCGCTCGTCTCCTGACTGACCTCCGTTTCCGGCAGCTCGGCGAGCGTTCGCTGGAGTGCGGCCACCTTTGCCTCGGCCACGACACGAGCCGCTTCGGTTTGAAGCAATTCGTCTTCGAGCCGTCCGATCCGCGTGACGAGTTGCTGGCGCTGTGCCGCTGGCGAGGCCAAGCCCGTGGCGCTTTTGAGATCCCGTAGTTCAGCTTCTCGGCGAGTCAACTCATGGCCCAGCCGGCGTGTCTGCTCGGCGAAAAATTCCTGTGAACCGTGCGCGCGATTGATTCGACCATGCTCGTCCAGATAGACGTCGACCAGCTTGGCCACGACGGCCTGACATGCTCTTGGCGATGAGCCCAGGAAGGAAATTTCGATGACGCTCGATTTTCTTGCGGCCTCGACGGTAACGCCCTTGGCGATGCGTGAAACCGCGTCCTCGCGACTATCCTGCCCGGCGGTAGCGCGACCCAGGATGGTTGGCGGTCCCAGAGCGTCGACCACCTTTTCGACCAATGCACGGCTCTGCAGGATCTCGACGACCGAGTTGATTTCGTTCTCCCTGGATTGCGGGACCGCGACGATCGGCTGACCGAGCGTGGCCGTGGAGTCCAGTGTGGCGTTCTCACGCCCAAGCCGCAAAAACAGCTTTCCCTGCGAGCGATATTGTTTGGGCAAGAGAAATGTTGCCAAAGCTACTCCCCCGGCGACCACGAGAAAGCAGACAATGGCCTTCCTGCGATGCCGAAGCAGCGAGTCGGCGATCTCTTTGGATGGGAGTATCGATGTGTCGGCCACAGCCATATCCCGTTCTCCTTTGCCTCGATGGCACCCAAGCGGGGTGTCAGTTCCAGTCAAATGGACTGGCCGAGGCATTCGCGATCTTCGACGAGTAATGACCTCTCAGTATCCACGTATTTTAACAAGAATAAGTAAAATGGGAAATCTGGGATGCGGAATCTCACGCAAATGGTTCGGAGAATCGCCAGGTCCTTGGTACAATGGAAGAATGGAAGTGCGGTAACTGCGTTTCCCGATTGGCCTTTCCAGTGATACGCCCGATTCAGGCAACCGACGATTGTTCGGCGGAATCCCCCCGTCCTGGGCGGACGGCGGAGGCTGCCGTGGCCCCGCCGTCGTTTCCGCAGGCGGCCTTCGAGCTTCTGCCAGATGCCGCCTTTTGTATTGCTCGGCCCTCGACGGCGATAAGCGGCGTTAACGCTGCAGCCTGTGCCGAGGTAGGGTATCCTCGCGAGGAACTGCTGGGCGCCCGCCTGGATGCAATTATCTCACGGGACGACGTCGTCGCTCTGGCAACGCAGCTTAACGGGGGCGCGCCGGACGGCGCCTCGGCCGTAATTCGCGCGACGCAGCGACAGAAAGACGGAACCGCCACGCCATCGTGGTGGCGAGTATCGCAAGCGGTGATCGATGGCCGCGACTATTGGATTGCCGTTGCGAGGCCCGTGGCGGCGACCGAATCATTCGAGGCCGCGTCTGGTCTCGGCCGGCTTGGGCACGACCCTTTGACCGGATTGCCTGACCGCCGACTCTTCCATCGCCGGTTGGATCGCGCGATTGATCGAGCCCGGGAACACGACGATTATCGCTTCGCTGTCCTTTTTGTGGATCTGGACGGCTTCAAGCAAATCAACGACCAGCTTGGCCACCTGGCTGGCGACCGCGTTCTGTGCGACATCGCCTGCCACTTGGCCGGCTGCACGCGACCCAGCGATATGACTGCGCGCTACGGTGGCGATGAGTTTACCGTCCTGGTCGACGACCTCCGCGACGCCGAGCACGCGATCCTCGTCGCCGATCGAATCTTGCAGCAAATCGCAGGCGGTCGCGTGGTGGTCGATGGCCAGTCGATTCATGTCTCGGCCAGCGTTGGTATCGCCATGAGTTCCAGCGGCGGGTGTTCGGCGGACGCGTTGCTGTACAATGCCGACCGGGCGATGTACCGCGCGAAGTCGTTGGGGCTCGGCCGTGCTTTGCTCTACGAGGAACATTCCCCGCCACGGCCAATAAAACCAAGATAACCCGCCGACGCGAACGCCGTTTGGCGATTGCGGCGGTCGATGACTGGCGGTAGATTGACGAGCATCCGCCCGCCTGGGGCGATTCGATCGTCGACCTTTCTAGATATGCCATGAAGCATTACTACGGGGCTGTTGTGCTGCGATGAAAGATCAGGACAAGACGAAGCGGCAACTTATCGAAGAAATCGTCGAGTTGCGGCGGAAAGTCGCATCGCTCGAATCGCAGGTCGCGAGCCACGGTGGTTCGACCGAGGCGGAACGTGATCGCGACCGGCTCGAAGCGATCTTGAGCGCAGCGATCGAGAGCCTTCCCTTCGAGTTCTTCGCCCTTGGGACAGACAATCGCTACCTGTATCTCAATGCCGTCTCTCGAGAGCTGTTGGGATCTGGCATTGGCAAGACTCCCGAACAATTCGCTCCCGATGCGGCCACGCTGAAAGTCTGGGTCGACAACAATCGGCGTGCTATGGCCGGCGAGCGGGTCGAAGGCCAGCACGAATTGCGACGTGGCGGCGAAACTCGCTACTACGATCACATCATCACACGCATCCAGCAGGGCGATCAGGTTTACGGCATTCTGGGCGTGAACATAGACGTGACTGATCGTAAACGCGCGGAAAAAGCTGTGCAGCAGGCCCGTGACGAACTGGAACGACGCGTCGACGAACGGACCGCCGAACTGACGGCCGTCAATGAGAAGCTGCAGCGAGAGGTGGCCGACCGCCGTTTCGCCGAAGAGGCGTTGCGACAAAGCGAGGAGCGGTTTCGCGTCGCCTTTGAAGAGGCGCCGGTCGGGATGGTCATTATGGTCGGCGGCGTCGGAGTCGCGCGAGTCAATCGAGCCTTCTGCCAAATGAGCGGATATTCGCAAGAAGAGGTGATTGGCAAGAGTATTGGCGAGCTGACACATCCCGATGATCGCGAGCGATCCAATGGCCTGCGCGACCGCCTGATGGCCGGCGAAATCTCCTCGTACGACCTCGAAAAACGCTATATCGGAAAATCGGGCCAGCCATTTTGGGCTCACGTGACGACCGTCGCCATCTTTGGGCCTGAGCGAACGATGTCCTTCATGTTGGCGATCATCGAGGACATTACTGCTCGCAAGAAGGCGGAAGAATCGCTGCAACAAGAGCATCGCATGCTCGAATACATGTTGCATGCATCCGACCACGAACGTCAATTGATCGCCTACGACATCCACGACGGACTTGCCCAGCAACTCGCCGGGGCCATCATGCAGTTTCAGGTGTATGACAACCTCAAGGAGACGACTCCCGACGAGGCGCAAAAGGCCTACTTCGGCGGCGTGACCTTGCTGCGGCAAGCGCATCTAGAAGCGCGACGGCTCATCAGCGGCGTGCGCCCGCCCGCGCTGGACGAGGCGGGTGTCGTGGCGGCGGTTGCCCACCTCGTCGACGATCGCGGCTCGGTGGGCGGACCGAAAGTTGAGTTCCGCAGCAAGGTTCGTTTCCGTCGGCTGGCTGCCGTGCTTGAGAACGTGATTTATCGCATCGTGCAGGAGGGACTGACCAACGCCCTGATGCATAGCCGAAGCAAACAGGTCCGCGTTGCGCTGCTGCAGCGCGATGACACGCTTCGCATCGAGATCCGCGATTGGGGCGTCGGGTTCGACATCGAGAAAGTGCGGCAGGATCGCTATGGGCTTGCGGGCATTCGTCAGCGTGCGCAGCTGCTCGGTGGTACCTGCCAGATTCAAAGCAAGCCAGGCGAGGGAACCAGCATCGTCGTCGAACTTCCTCTGGTGGAACGAGAGCCGGCGTTGTCTCCAGACGTTGGGTAAGCTGCGTGGAATGGCGGGCGAGAAGTTGCGGCGGACGGGCCCTCGTTGGGGGTTGGGGAATTGTCTGCAGGGCCGTCGTTCGGACAAAATCCGAGGCAGGAAAAATTTTTCTAAGAACCCTGTTGACGCCGTGCCGAGAAACGCTAGAATAACTTGTTCCTGTGGCACACGGAGCTACTCCGCTGAGCCAAGAGGAAACGGTTTGTTCTTTGACAATTTGGTTGTGACAACCTCAATTCTGATTTCTTCAGCCGGTTGAAGACTGGAAGAAGAGTAAGAAAATGCCGGCCTTTTCCGAGGCCGGCGACTAGGTGAAAGCCTATTTCAAGAGGTTAGCGAACCGCGAGGCTGCAAGGTCTGGCGGATAAGCAAATAATCAATTGAAGGGTTTGATCCTGGCTCAGAATGAACGTTGGCGGCGTGGATTAGGCATGCAAGTCGAGCGAGAACCGTAGCAATACGGGGACAGCGGCGAAAGGGAGAGGAATACGCGGGTACCTACCCTCGGGTTCAGGATAGCCATGGGAAACTATGGGTAATACTGAATAACGTCTTCGGACCAAAGGTGTGATTCCGTCCGAGGAGGGGCCCACGTCCTATTAGCTAGTTGGCGAGGTAACGGCTCACCAAGGCGAAGATGGGTACGGGATGTGAGAGCATGATCCCGCTCATTGGGACTGAGACACTGCCCAGACACCTACGGGTGGCTGCAGTCGAGAATCTTCGGCAATGG
>JAJFUI010000226.1 GCA_021372555.1 Planctomycetaceae bacterium
CTAGAAAACCTGAAGGCACTCAAGCAGCTTGAACGCTTGAACCTCACTGGCACGAGGGTAAAGGAAGCAGGGCTGCGGCACATTGTAGGGCTGCAACGACTCCATGAACTACTCCTGGATGGCACTGGAATCGACGACCACGCCATCGAACACCTCGAAGGATTGACGCAACTAACCTCGTTAGACCTTTCACGGACCCAAGTGACCGACGCTGGACTAGTGCATCTGGAAGGAATGAAAGAACTCAAGAATCTCGGCCTGTCCGAGAACAGCGGTATTTCGGACGCCGGACTGGTACATCTAAAAGGAATGAAGCAACTCAAGAGCCTCGGTTTGTATGAGAACAATGGCATTTCGGACGCCGGCCTAGAATATCTGAGCCTCCCACAACTCGGGGCGCTCTCGATTCAGAAGACTCGCGTGACGAAGGCTGGGATCGATAAACTGCGGCAAGCGTTGCCCGGTCTCACGGTGTACGGCCCATAGGGAATCGGGGACAAGACGCCGCCATCGGACGCAGCGTAGCGGCTCGCAGGTACGTAGCAGGAGACATTCATGGAAGCGTTCGTGGCAGCGTCGGTGGTGCTGGGCGTGAAATTCGCAGGCTACTCGTTGGCGGCAAGCATTATCTCGCGCGCATACGGCCGCTCCGACTTGAGTTCATTCATGGTCGGAGGCTGGCGGGTCGTGTTTGGCGTGGTGGGAATTGCCGTATGGGGAATCGCCGCCTGCATCGGGACGCTTGCGCAAATTGTCCCCCGAGGGCCGACGGGAGCTTACCTTCTTTGGTCGGGACTCATTCCGATCCGATTGATTGAGTGGTGGGCGCTGCTGTGGCTCCTCTATGACCGCCCCGTCGCGCGAGTGGCCTTAGGCTGGAAGGTGGCTATCCTGGGTACGCTTTGGTCTTTTGTTCTCGACATAGCTGTCTTCTTTTTCGTTCTTTATCAGGCGCTCAATCACAGCATATAGCCCGCAGCAAGGCGGCGTTGTTGAGACGTTGGTGCAGAGGTACCCCGGACGATCAGAGGGCGCTGTGCCGAGGTGGAAGCGATTAGTCAATCGCTCTACTTGCAGGAAGCGATTACCGGAAAGCCTATCCTATTATATCAATTGCCGAGGCTATGCAGGCGTTGAGGGGGGCTGTTATTCAGACGGCAAGAGTGCGTGGGCCGAACTCCGCAGCTCACGGAACTCCGCTAGACCCCTGCGAATCCTGTCAGCCAATGCTTGGCGAGCTTGAAATTGAGTATCGATAACGGAGGGAATACTATGATGAGCAAAGCGGTGAGGACGATACTCGAAGCAGCCGGATGGAAGCGGTTTGCAGTAGCCTCAGCAGCAGAGCGGCGGTGCGCGAGAGGGTTTGGTCCACCGAGTATAGTTGGGCGTTACAGGTTTACCCTGACACAAAGACTAACGTGCAGTTCTAAGAGATGTGACGATGCACTTTGCGGAAACGGCTAAATTCGCGATCAAGGTCCTTCTCGTCAGTGTGTTCGTATTCGGCGCGGTAGCTGTTGGGCAGCCGCTGCTATCGGGGATATTTGCTACGCTGGGTTTGCGGATGAGATCGACCTGGTGGAGGCTTGCCCTAAGTGTCGATGATATCGTCGTCGACAAGAACGGCACCGTATATATCTGGAATGGCGAGCGGATCCAGGTGTATGATTCCGATGGTCGATTCCTTAACGGCTGGTCTTTTGGGAAAACTGGATGGTTGCTATTAGGACAGGACGGAGCGTCGATCATCGCAGTGCGACATTACCGGTCCAGCGTTAGGTTCGATGCGGAGGGACGTCAACTGGAAGAAAAGCGTGATGATCCACGGCGATATGAGAGGATTATCAACGAACGAAGCCAACATGGTGTATGGACTCCGGCTTTCGAAGATGGTACAGGCAATGTCTACCGCCAGGAGGGGCGGCTTCTGCACAGCATAGTTCGCGTTGATCCCACGGGCCGGAAAACAGTCATTATCAGAGACTCGGTCTACGTGGGGATATTCAACCCGATATTGGGTATTTTGCTCGTCGTTTTGTCCTACGCAGCTTGGAGACTGCTGTCCTTGAATAGCGGCTTTTGATTGGAAGAGGAAGAGAGGAACATCGATTTGACCGGGCAAACGCCCTTACCGCGAATCTGTAACTCTGGCGGACTGGCCGATCCGTCTGGCCCGCTCCCAAAATCTGATTCATGTGGTATGAGAGTCGTAGAGGAAGCGTCGGCCGGCGGGGTGCCCACGGCCAGGAAGACGAGTCGCGCGTTTTCCACGGCTGTCGCCAGGTCAGTCGTGAACTGCAACCGTCCGCCCGCCGCGTTGCGGGCGACCAATTCGGCCAGTCCCGGCTCGTAGATGGGAATCTGCCCCCGATTGAGGATATCGATCTTCGTCCGGTCGCAATCGACGCAGGTGACGTCGTTACCCGTCTCGGCCAGACAGGTGCCGGTGACCAATCCTACGTACCCGGTGCCGACGACGACGATTTTCATGGTGGAGAATCCGATGACCCTGGTGCTGGCCTATCCGTGCGGCGGCCGGTTGCGCTGGCTAGGAGCGCTGCCAAAAGTATAGTATTGGGGGGCCAAGCCGAGTCGCATTTTGCGACCTTATGGCGACGGCCAGCTGGAGCTAATCTCCGGCCGTCGCGACATCTCCGATTTGATGTCGCAATTTGCGACAGCAAGTGCGAAACCCTTTAGCAGGTAGCCGGTTGCGCCTCCGGGTGTTGTGGGCAAGCGAGCCCGATTTGAGATGCCGAAGAGCCTCGGTTTGACGGCCGTTCACGGGCGTCCTGCCTATCTTCGCATCGGAGAGGAGGCCAGTAAACGGGCCTGACACTCCGGCAAATCTCCGTCACTCAGGCCGACCCGGCGTAAACGGCGGGCCTACTACCGCTTCCCGGACAAGGGCCGTGAACGCCCTACTTCTACGATGGCACACTCCAGGTGCTACAGCGATCTGAAGATTGTGACGAGCCCCGCTACGAAGACCGCCAGTAGAATGCACGCGACAATTCCGCAACCGAGCAGCGCGGCCCGGCCTCGCCATCGCGCGTCTCGGTGAGGGGTGCCCGCTGGCTCGGGCCACGTTTGCGTGCGCTGGATCCCAACGATGACACGATCCATCTCCGGATCGTAACGAAGCTGCTCAAACCCATCGCCCAGCGCTACCGGTTTTGAACAACCTTTGGCGCTGTCAATCGGCTCCAATGCCGCCCGCAACAATGCCTGGGCAGCCTGAACCAGTCCTGCCCGATTTCCCCTTATGAGGACGCATTGAGGGGCGTCGCATTCTGTGATCCGCAACTTGGCGCGGTCCGCTGCTGCAACCTCCGCATCGAGCAATGTAATCATCTCACGAATGCGATCGTCAGCCATGTCTTCCTCCGCATCCGTCGAATGTCAGGCCTACTACGCCTCCACCTTCTCATTCTCCTCCTTCTCTTCTTCCACCGGTACGCGTTTGACCGCGACCAGGGTGTCGTCGTCATCGAGGCTCATGATTTTGACGCCTTGGGTGTTGCGGCCGATGATGTTGACGTCGCTCACTGCGATGCGCTGGATCTTGCCGTGGGCGGTCATCATCAACAACTCGTCGCGGTCGGAAACGCTGACGATGCCGACCACCGGGCCATTGCGGTCGGTGGTTTTGATGTCGCGAACGCCCTTGCCGCCGCGACGCTGGGTGCGGTAGCTTCGGGAAGAGCTTTCTTCGTGGTTCTCGCCCTCTTCGGTTTCAGGCTCTTCCGGTTCCTCCGGCTCCTCCACATCGGCGATGTCTTCGTCGTGCTCGCCCTGCTCGAGCAATTCGTCTTCGGGGCCGCCAGGCAGGTTCGGGCCGAACGGGGTTCGCTTGCCGTAGCCGTGGACGCAGACGGTCAAGAGCGTGGACTCGGGATCGGCCACGACCATGCCGACGACGCTGTCGTCACCGACCAGGCGGATTCCCTTCACGCCGCTTGAGTTGCGGCCCATCGGGCGGGCGTCGGACTGCTTGAAGCGGATCGCCATGCCGTGGGCGGTGGCCAGCACTAGTTCATCGCCGGGCTTGGTGACGGCCACGTCGACCAGGGCGTCCCCTTCGCGAAGCTTGATAGCGATGATCCCGCTCTTCAGCGGACGGCTGTAGGCGCTCAGCGGCGTCTTCTTGACGAGCCCTCGGGCAGTGGCCATCACGAGGAAGTGGCCTGGGTGGTCGAAGTCGCGCACGGCGCGGCAGTCGGTGATCTGCTCGCCTTCGGCCAAGTTCAGCAGGTTGACCACCGCTCGGCCGCGGGCGTCGCGGGCCAGTTGCGGCAGGTCGTAGACTTTGCGCCAATAGACCTTGCCCAGGTTGGTGAAGAAGAGCAGGTAGGCGTGCGTGCTGGCGACGAACAGGTGCTGGATCGGGTCTTCGTCCTCGGTCTTCGCGCCGGTCAGGCCCTTGCCGCCGCGGCGCTGGGCGCGATAGACGGAGGCGGGCGTTCGCTTGATGTAGCCGTTGCTGGTGATGGAGACGACCATCGTCTCTTCTTCGATCAGGTCTTCGAGGTTCACCTCGCCGACTTCCTCGCCGCTGATTTCGGTGCGTCGGGCGTCGCCGTGCTTGCGTTTCAGTTCGCGGCAGTCGTCGCGGATGATGTCGAGGATCCGTGCGCGGTCAGCCAGGATGTGGCGGTACTCGTTGATTTCTTCGAGCAGCTTGTGATGCTCGTCGGAGAGTTTTTCCTGCTCCAAGTTGACCAACTGGCCGAGGGTCATCTTGAGGATGGCGTCGGCCTGGACGGGCGTCAGGGTGTAGAATTCGCTTGCGGCGCCGCGTTCCTCGACGAACACGCGGAAGCCTTCGTCGCCCAACGCGCGTTGCAGCAGGGCCGAGGGCGTCTTGATCTGCATTAGCCGATCTTTGGCCTCGATCTGCGTCGACGAACTGCGGATGACGCGAATCACCTCGTCGATATTGGCGTGCGCCAGCAGCAAGCCTTCGACGGTATGCTTTCGTTGCCGCGCGCGGGCCAGCAGGAATTGCGTCCGCCGGCGGATCACCGTTTCGCGATGGCGGATAAACTCTTGCAGCAGTTCCTTGAACGACAGGACCCGCGGCTTGCCCTCGACCAAGGCCAGAAAAATCAGGGAGAAGGTGTCCTGGAGCGGCGAGAACTGATAGAGTTGGTTGAGCACCACCTCGGCGTCGGCGTCTCGCTTGATGTCGCAAATCAGCCGGACCGGCTCGTCCAAGTCGCTCTCGTTGTGGATCGCGGAAATGCCGGGGATCTTTCCCTCATTGGCCAGGGCCGTAATCCGCTCTTCGATGCGGTCGCGAGACTGCTGGAAGGGGATTTCGGTGATGATGATCCGCTGCCGCTTGTGGTGTTCCTCGATGCGAGCTCGGGCGCGAACGACGATGGTGCTGCGGCCAGTGTGGTAGCCGCGGCGGATGCCCGATCGGCCGCAGATGATGCCGCCGGTGGGAAAGTCCGGGCCGGGGACGATCTCCATCAGCTCGTCGATCGAGACGTCGGGATCGTCGATCACGCGGATCAGGGCGTCGCAGATTTCCCCGAGGTTGTGGGGCGGGATCGACGTGGCCATGCCGACGGCGATACCGTTCGCCCCGTTGACCAACAGGTTTGGGAACTTCGACGGCAGAACGGTCGGCTCTAGTCGGCGCTCGTCGTAGGTCGGGATGTAGTCGACCGTGTCGAGCTTGATGTCGTCCATCATCATCGCGGCGATGGGCGACATCCGGGCTTCGGTGTATCGCATGGCTGCGGCAGGCAGACCGGCGATCGAGCCGAAGTTTCCCTGCTTGTCCACCAGCACGTGGCGCAAAACCCAATCCTGGGCCATGCGGACCAGGGTGGGATAGACGATGCTCTCGCCGTGCGGATGGTAGTTGCCGCTGGTGTCGCCGGAAATTTTTGCGCACTTGATGCGGCCGGCGCCCGGCGTCAGGTTCAGGTCGTTCATGGCGACCAAGATGCGGCGTTGCGAGGGCTTCAGGCCGTCGCGGACGTCTGGCAGCGCGCGGCTGACGATGACGCTCATCGCGTAGGTCAGGTAGCTGCCCTTCAGTTCGTCCTCGATGGGCATGTCCAGCAGTCGGCCCATGGGGGTTGGCTCGCTGCCGGCGGGAGACGGGTTCGCGGGCGGTTTTTGCTCGGGCGAGGGTGGGTCAGGAGGGAGATTCGAGTCGGTGGACACCGGGCGTCCTTTCGAGAAGAACGGGTTGTTCGCGCCGCCTTAACCGCTGATGGTGACGGAGCTTGCGGCGATTATTAACATGCATCAAGAATCAACCCCTTAGTATATCGGTTTTGCCGCCGAATCACAACGCCCAGGGGCCGAAAACGACCGTCGCAAAAGGCTGCGCGGCAACGCTTTGCGGCGTGAGTTTCTTCATCCAGGGCGCGGCGGTTCACCGCCTCAGCGCGGCAGAGACAAACGCGAGCCATCTTCACCTTCGCGGCGCAGAGCGTCGGGGCAATGTCTTCCCACGCGGAGCAGGGGAACGAAGAGTTGCGAGCGGCTGGGATGCGTCCTTGGCGCCGAAGGAACCGCCTAACCTTCGTCGCTGTTGATGCAGTCGATCAACTGGCGCAGCCGGCCGTAGTCGTGGCGGTTGAAACGGAAGATCAGCCGCGGCAGCGACGCCAGATCCGATTCGTCGCGCTCTTCGGGCAACGCCTCGCCGACCGTGAACTCGCCATCGGTGAGGATGTCGCGGAAGCGGGCGTTGATCTCGGTCATCAGCGATTCGCTCGGCGGTCGACGGAGCCGGAAGACCAGATTGCTGTGGACGTATCGCATGCTGTGATAAACGCGATAGAACCGCAGAATCTCGGCGGTGGCCTCGTCCACGCGGTCGGTCAACCGATAGAGCGACAGATCGTCGGGACCGATCATTCCGCGGGCGAGGAGCTGCCGGCGGACGAATTGGTCGAAGACGGTCCAGTAATCACCGCCCGGCTGGTCCAGCAACACGATTGGCATCATGTCGTGCTTGCCGGTTTGCATGAGCGTGAGCACTTCGAGGCCTTCATCGAGCGTGCCGAAGCCGCCGGGCATGAGGCAGAAGGCGTCGCTCTCCTTGACGAACATCAGCTTGCGGGTGAAGAAGTACTTCATGTAGACGAGCTTGCGGTCGCCGGCGATGATCCGATTGACCGACTGCTCGAAGGGGAGCAGGATGTTCAAGCCCATCGACTGCTCGCGGCCGGCGCCGATGTGGGCGGCTTCCATGATCCCGCTGGCCGCGCCGGTGATGACGAACCAACCGTGGCCGGACATCGCGCGGCCGAACGCCTCCGCCTGGCGATAGGACGGTTCGCTGGGCGGCGTGCGCGCCGAGCCGAAAACCGTCACCTTGCGGCTATGACGGTATGGCGAGAAGACCTTGAACGCGTAACGGAGCTCGCGAAGCGTGCGGCTGAGGATCTTCAGGTCGCCGCGGCTCGTACGATCGGCAGCCAGCTTGTCGGCCGACTCCTTGATCGTCTCGATCAACTCGGCGATGCGTTCCTGCGGCCAGTCGGGAGAGAGCTTTTTATCGTCCACGAGAGCTTTTTACCATGAAACGACACCAGAAGAAAGGCGGAGGGCGGAACGAGAAAGGGGGAACGCGGACGCGGAAGGGGGGACGCAGAGGCGAAGCCGAAAAGAGAGGCGGATCGACTGTGGCAACCGGCTGGGGGAAAGGAAGCATATGGCCTACGATTCACGTTCTTTTCAGCGGCCGATCCGCCTTCGCCCTTCCGCCTTCCAGCTTTTCGAGAAAACCGCTATTGACCCGTTTTTGAAAAGATTTTATTCTCCCGCCTCATCAAGGATTTATCCACGTGGATGGGGCCGCACTGGGGCGTTCCGTTTCGGCGGAAGTCCTGCGGACCGCGAAGCGATCGTCGTCGGCACGGATGCTGACGGCACGCTTCGGATATACGAGTGAGTGTGCTGGCACGGCGGCTGGTTGGCTGCCGGGCTAGCGGAGCGTCCAATCGCTCCCGGGAATGTGTCGTGTCCTTCGCCCCCCTGGGACACTGCGTTTCCGGGAGCTTTTTTTTGCGCTGGCAAGGCGAGTTCGCACGCCGCGGGAGGACGGTTCTCCTGGCGGACAAGCGGCGTCGATCGTCGCGCGGAACTCGGAACGGCATCCATGTCCGATTATCAACCTACGTCGCGACGTCCCATTGCCGAAAGTCTCCGGCTCACGGCCAACGGCGCCGTGCGGCTGTGTGTGCGGCTCGGAATTCACCCAGACGCAATCTCCTACGGTTCCGTTGGTGCATCGGCCTTGGCAGGCGTGGCCTTCTGGTGGTCCGGCGCATTGCCCTGGCTATTGATCCCCGCCGTGCTGCTGTGCTATCTGCGATTGTGGTTCAACATGCTCGACGGAATGGTGGCTCTTGCTTCCAACAAAGCGAGTCTCCGCGGAGAATTGCTCAACGATCTGCCAGATCGTGTGTCCGATGCGATCGTTTTCGCGGGCGTCGCCCACAGTGGCTTGTGCCATGTGGTCACAGGTTACTGGGCGGCCATCTTTGCCCTGTGGACAGCTTATGTTGGCACGTTCGGTCAGGTTGTGGGCGTGGGCCGGCAATTCGGCGGCATCATGGCCAAACCTTGGCGGATGGTCACGCTTCACGTAGGGGCGTGGATCACGCTAGGGTTGCTTTGGTCGCACCGCTCAGTGGAGCTCGGGCCATTGACGGTCCTGGACTGGACCAACCTGGCGATTGTTGCCGGGTGTGCCGAGACAATTGCGTTGCGATTAACGCGTATCGTGCGAGGCTTGGCCGCCGAATGAAAGTGATTTTTTGTTCGCCCGGCGCGACCAGGAGTAACCATGGCTCCGAGTGCAGCACTGTCCAGTCAAGTGTTTGGAACGTACGCTGCCATTGCTTTGGCCCTGGTTGTCGGGGGCGGACTGGTGATCGGGATACTTCGGTGGGGCTTCCGTCTTGACGTGAGCCACGCATGGCGGTCCTACTCGTCGTGGCTCGTGATGATTCCGATCGTCTTTCTCGCCGTCTTGGCGGGCCGCTTGCCGCTAATCGCTCTTCTGACGTTGCTTGCCATCTTTGCGTTTCGGGAGTACGCTCGGTCGACCGGTTTGTTTCGCGACTGGCTCATGACGAGCGCCGGCTACATCGGCATCCTTGCTGTCGGCGCGGTGTCCGCTGTACACGATCCGGTCTTGAACGTGCTTGGTTGGTACGGCCTGTTCGTCGCACTGCCGGCCTACGTGATCGCCGCCATCCTGCTGATGCCCATAATCCGCAACCGATGCGAAGGTCAACTCCAGGCAATGTCGCTGGCCATTCTCGGATTTCTCTACATCGGCTGGATGTTTGGGCACTTGGCATTTCTGGCGAATGCCAAGAACGCTTATGGGTATGTGCTCTTCCTGGTTTTTGCCGTCGAAATCAACGACGTGGCGGCGTACACGTTCGGCAAAACGTTGGGCCGGCATCCGCTACGGAGCAAGATCAGTCCAAGGAAGACTTGGGAGGGTGCGATTGGCGCGCTTGCGGTGTCGATGGCCATGCCATGGGCGCTGCGATTCTCGTTTCCGCTGTTCACTGCGACGGAATTGCTGCTGACTGGCCTGATCGTTGGCATCGCCGGTCAGCTCGGCGACCTCTCGATGAGCGTAATTAAGCGAGATCTTGGCATCAAGGACATGGGGACCTTGATTCGCGGTCACGGTGGGATACTCGACCGCATCGACAGCCTAATCTACGTTACCCCGTTGTTCTTCCACATGGTGCGGTGGTGTCACGGCCTCTATTGAAGAGCAAGGAAGTGCATTTGCACGCACCCCGCGGCGCCACCAACCACGCCGACCAACGGCCGTCGTTTTACGTTGCCGTCTCGGCGAAGTGTTCCATGCTGTGCGTCTTGGCGATCACGGTGATGCCTTTTTCGGTGACCGTGAAACCGCGGCTGAGGTCAAGATCGCGGTCGTAACCGATTTCGGCGCCGGCGGGGATCTGAACGCCCTTGTCGATAATCGCGCGGCGAATCTTGGCGTGACGGCCGACGTTCACGCCCTCGAAGAGAATGGAATCGGCCACATGCGCGTAGCTGTTCACTCGCGAGTTGGGGCCGAGGATTGACCGCTCCAACTGGCCGCCGGAGACGACGCAGCCTTGGCAGACGATGCTGTCGAGCGCCTGGCCGCAGCGGGCGTTCTCGCCCTTCTCGGCGAAGACGAACTTCGGCGGGGGAAGGTTTGCCTGGTAGGTGCGGATGGGCCACTCGCCGTCGTACATGTTTAGCTGCGGATCGACGGAGACCAGGTCCATGTTGGCTTCGTAGTAAGCGTCCAGCGTGCCGACGTCGCGCCAATAGGCCTCGGTCTTCCGGTTCTCGTCCATAAACGGATAGGCGAAGACGCGGTGTGAGGCGACGGTGGCCGGGATGATGTCGTGGCCGAAGTCGTGGCGGCTGCCGTGCCGTGTGGCGTCGAGGCAAAGTTGCTCGAACAGGAATCGCGCGTTGGTGACATAGATGCCCATCGAGGCCAGCGCCCGATGCGGATCGCCGGGGATCGGCTTCGGGTGCGGGGGCTTCTCCTCAAATCCCATGACGCGGCTGTCGGCATCGACCTCGACTACGCCGAACTGACCTGCTGCGGCCTGGACACCGACCGGCAGCGTGCCGACTGTCAGATCGGCCCCGGTGTCAATGTGACGCTGGACCAACTTGGCGTAATTCATCTTGTAGATGTGGTCGCCGGCCAGGATCACGACGTACTTGGGGCGCTCTTTTTCGAGCGTGTAGATATTCTGATAAACGGCGTCGGCGGTGCCCTGGTACCAGTGCTCGTCGATGCGTTGCTGGGGCGGAACGACCTCGATGAACTCGCCTAGCTCCCGGCAGAGATACGATTGCCAGCCGAGGTGGATGTGCCGGTCGAGGCTCATCGCCTTGTACTGGGTGAGGACGAGGTTCCTTCGGATGCCGCTATTAAGGCAATTGGAGAGCGTGAAATCGATAATGCGGTATGCCCCGCCAAACGGCACCGCCGGTTTTGCCCGATCCCGGGTGAGCGGTTCAAGCCGTGAGCCCTTGCCGCCTGCGAGGATCACCGCCAAGACGTCTTTCATCAGCAGCCCCTCATGGTATGTGGTCTTTACGATGATAGCACAACGGGTAGGGAAGGCAATATCGGCGCGGTTCGCCCCGTCGCAAGAAGCAAGCTGCCATCCGTGGGGCAAGCATGTCGACACTGCTACTGGCACTTTGTAAGATAATGGATCCTTAAGCTTCCCGCCTGGCACGCGTTTCTCTGGCCTGACACGGTTGTCGCATTTTCCGTGACACTGCCATCACAAGGAGTCAGCAATGATCTCTAACGCCCTGTCGTTGTTGCGCCGCGTTTCGTTCATCGCGGCATTGGCCGCGTTTCTTTCATCGCAGGCGCTGGCCGTCTCGCCGACGAAGTTCGAGATCGCCCAAATACGCGAATTCGTGTCGTATGAGCTGTTCTCTTTCGGCGACAAACCCGACCTCGGCAATGAAGCGGGGCTCCATGTGGTCCGCAGTTACTGGCCGGTCGAACGAAACGGGTGGCTGGGCCAACCGTTTTCCATTCGCGGCGCTCAGTTCACCAGCGGACTCTACGCACACGCCCCGTCGAAAATCACGGTGCGGCTGCCGTCGGCCGGGCGGTCGTTCAAAGCAATCGTCGGCGTCGATTCCAACAACCAAACAAGCGGCGGACAAGGCAGTGTGAAGTTCATCGTTCGCGCCGGCGGCAAAGAGGCATGCTCGTCCAGCGTCCTGAAGGAAGGAATGGCGGGCGAAGCGGTCGAGGCCAAGTTGGCCGGCGCCACGGCGTTCGAGTTGGAGGTCACCGACGCGGGCGATGGCATCGCCTGCGATCAGGCCGTCTGGGCAAACGCCCGGGCCGAACTTGAAAACGGAAAAACCCTGCATCTCGGCGACATGCCGATCACCGGTGGCGTCTCGCCGATGAAGGCCGACACCAGCCGGTTGCCGTTCTCGTTTGTCTACGATGGCAAGGACTCCTCGGAGTTCCTCAAAACGTGGAAGACCCAGCAAGAGACAAAGCAACTGGACCATGAACGGACGCAGACGACCACCACGTTCACCGATCCCAGAACGGGCATGGCCGTGCAATGCGTCGGCGTTGCGTACCGCGATTATCCGACGGTCGAGTGGACGCTCTATTTCAAGAACAACGGCAAGACCGACAGCCCGATCTTGGAAAAGATCCAGCCGCTCAATCTGCGAGTCACGCCGCTTTCCGATCCCAATTTCGAGTATCGGCTGCATCACAACCGCGGCACGGTGGTCACGACCATCAACGTGCCGGCTGGGCGAAGCGACTTCGAGCCGCTGGTGACCCCGCTCGGGCCGAAAGCCAACGTCAGCTTCGAACCGCCACAAGGGCGTCCATGTGCGGGCGATTTTCCCTATTTCAACGTCGAGAGCGTCGACGGCGGATTGATCGCCGTCGTGGGTTGGCCGGGGGCCTGGTCGGCCCGGTTCGCACGCGACGAGGCCGGCGGCCTGCAAATCACCGGCGGCCAACGGACCTGCCATTTCAGTTTGCACCCCGGCGAAGAGGTGCGAAGCCCGCTGGTCGTGATTGAGTCGTACCGGGGCGATTGGATTCGCGGCCAAAACATCTGGCGCCGTTGGATGACCGACCACAACCTGCCGCGACCGGGCGGAAAGCCGATCGAGCCGATGACCGCCGGATTCTGCGGTTACTATTCGCCGGGCGAGTTGATTATCACGGAGCAAAGCGAAAAGCTGTTCATGCATCGCTACAAGGACGAGCGACTGCTGCCCGATTGCTGGTGGGTCGACGCCGGTTGGTATCAGATGACCAATTTCAAGGGGCTGACGAGCTATATCAACGTTGGCACCTGGGAGACCGACAACAAGCGTTTCCCCAATGGGCTGCGGTCGGTCTTCGACGAATCGCGTTCGTTGGGCATCGCCAAGGGCGTTCTCTGGTTCGAGCCGGAGCGAGTCACGGCCGACTCGTGGCTCTTCGAGAATCGCCCCCAATGGCTGCTCGGAGGGCGCGACTGGACGACAAAGCTTTTCAACTTCGGCAACGCCGAGGCCCGCCGATGGATGGTCGATCGGGTTGACGCCATCATGAAAGACGCCCGCATCACGATCTACCGTGAGGATTTCAATTTTCCGCCAATCGGTTGTTGGGAAGTCAATGAGCCCGAAAACCGCCGCGGCATCAATGAAAACCATCACGTCGTCGGGCATTTGGCATTTTGGGACGAACTCTTGAAACGCGATCCGCGGCGGCTCATCGACACGTGTGCCTCGGGCGGACATCGCCTCGATCTGGAAACGCTTCGTCGCTCGGTGCCGCTCTGGCGGACCGACCGCCCTTTTGAACCGATCGGCACCCAAGGGCAAACCTACGGGCTCTCGCTCTGGGAGCCGTACCACGGCACGGGCGTGGTTTCGGATGACCCCTACACCGTTCGCAGCAACATGGCCCCGTTCTTCCTCATGTCGTGGGATATGCGCCGCAAGGACCTCAACTACGACCGGCTGCGAGCCTTGATGACCGAGTGGCGCCGGTGGGCCAAGTTCTACCTCGGCGACTACTATCCGTTGACCAACTACACGCAGGACGACACGGCCTGGATGGCCTGGCAATTCGACAGCCCCGACCAAAACGCCGGCATGGTTCAGGTCTTCCGCCGAGGTCAAAGCCCGTACGAGACGGCCCGCTTTCGTCTGAAGAGCTTAACGCCCCAAGCGAAGTACGTCATCACCAACGCCGAAACGGGCAGTTCGATCACCGCCACCGGCGAAGCGCTAATGGCTCGCGGCCTATCAATCACCATGAAAGAGCGCCCCGGCGGCCAGACGTTAGTCTATGTGAAGCAATAGCCGCAACGTTCGCTCTGGGATAAACGATCAGCCACGGAAATTGTAGCGGACGCGGCTAGCATCAACCCGATCGCATGCATTGCGGATTGACAAGTGGTTTGCACGAGGCGTAGACTGGCGGTCAGTCCGCGCGTTACTAGACCCACCATACGCTTGCTTCTGCGGTTGTCGCCGCAGAGGTCTCTTGGACGAAATAGTTTCCCCTGTCTTCTGCCCTCCTGAGGAGAAACGTCATGGCTCGAAGAAGCTTGCCGGCCGTATCCGCGTTTGGGATGTTCCTCGCCATTCTTGTGCTTGCCGTCGCCAACTGCGATGTGGCCCGAGCCGACGACGCGCCGCCGAAGGTCGATTTCTCGTACGCCTTCGCGGCGCCGCATCGCATGACCGTCGCGCGGCCGGATGCGAGCGACAAGACGTTGTTGGACCTTCAGCCGGGCAGCCTGCGGATGTCGTGGTCATACGACAATCTGGCGATGCCCAACTACCCGCCGCTGGCACTCCGGACTCCCGGCACCAACTGGTCCATCAACGTTGTGCCGCAGATCGACGGCAAACCGCTGGCCAAATCCCGCTGGACGCGACTGGACGGCATATTGCCGGTGTTGGACAACGTCTACGAGGATGCGGCGGGATCCGTCCGGCTGGAAGTTGCCAGCGGCATGACGGCCGCGCTGGTTCGCGTTGAACTGGCCAACACCGATTCAAAGCCACATCGTTTCTCGGTGCAATGCGATTCGCTCTCCTGGGGCGAGATGCCGGCGTGGCTCGATCCGACGCAATACACGGGCGACCATCTTCTGGCCGGCTGGAACGAGCGGGCGGACCGGGTGCTGGTGCTTGGCGTCGGCGCGGAGGCCTATTCGCTCCGGGCGGACGGGGTGCCGCCCGGA
>JAJFUI010000229.1 GCA_021372555.1 Planctomycetaceae bacterium
GGAGCGAATCGAGGAGGTGTTGGGCAAATATCGGTTCCGCGACGTGGGGCAGGCGTATCGGAACTTGATGTCGCTGACGGAAGAGCGGATACGGTTTCTGTCGACACGGCGTTGCCGGCATTTTCTGGCCGCGATCGCACCGCAGTTGCTGGCTGCCATTGCAGAGACGGCCGACCCGGATTCGACATTGGTGAACCTCGACCAGGTGAGCAGTTCGCTCGGCGGCAAGGGCGTGCTGTGGGAATTGTTCCGGTTCAACCCGCCAAGCCTGCGGTTGTATGTTGAGTTGTGCGCGTATAGCCCTTTCTTGTCGGGCATCTTGACGGGCAATCCGGGCATGATCGACAGCTTGATGGATAGCCTGGTGCTCGACAAGTTGCCCACGCGGGAAGGGATGGGGCGAACGTTGGCTGAACTGTGCCGCGCGGCTGAGGACCCCGACCCGATTTTGCAGAGCTTCAAGAACGACCTACAACTCTGCGTGGGAGTGCGCGACATTCTCGGCCGGGATGACGTGCAGGCAACAACCGGTGCGCTATCGGATGTGGCCGAAAGTTGCCTGGCGGAGATTGCCGCGAGGGAAGAGGAACGCCTGGTGGCGAGGTTCGGGCAGCCGTCGTGTGGCATGGTGATCTTGGCGCTGGGGAAGTTCGGCGGGCGGGAGATGAACTACCACAGCGACCTGGACGTCATCTTCTTGTATGAGGCGGATGGGGAGACAGCGGCGGGCGTTGGGACGACGCAAGGAACGACGAATCAGCATTTCTTTAGCGAACTGGCGCAAAGGATCATCAAAACGGCGAGCCGACGAAGCGGCTACGGGCGGTTGTACGAGGTCGACGCCCGGCTGCGGCCAACCGGCAAGAGCGGCGCTCTGGCGACGAGCTTCGACGAGTTCGTGCGATACTTCCATGGCGGCGGCGGGCAACTTTGGGAACGGTTGGCGCTGTGCAAGACCCGCGTGGTATATGGCTCGCCAAGGGCTGCGGAAGCGGCAATGGCGGCGGTCGCCGAAGCTGCTCTTGCGCATCCCTGGCGTGCGGAAGACACCGCGGAGATACGGCGGATGAGACGCCGCTTGGAAGAAACCGCCGCGGCAGCGGGAGACTTGAAACGCGGGCCGGGCGGGATCGTGGACATCGAGTTTCTAGTGCAGACGAGGCAGTTGAAGCACGCCAGCGAGAACCCACGTCTTCGCGTTTCGAACACACTGGCGGTGTTGGCGGAGTTAGAGCAGGCGGGGTTACTGGCAAAAGACGACTACGAGTTTTTCAACCGCAGCTACCGGCTTTTGCGCACCATCGAGGGGCGATTGCGGCTGATGAACTCGACGGCTCGCGACAAGCTGCCGGACGATCCGGTGGAATTAACGAAACTCGCGCGGCTGCTGCGCTATTCCAGCGGCAGTGCCCTCTTGGCCGACTATGACACCGCAACGCGCGAAACCCGGCGGCGATTTGAGCAAGCCTTCCAGGTTGCCGGTTTCGTCGAAGCGGACTAGAATGCAGTT
>JAJFUI010000257.1 GCA_021372555.1 Planctomycetaceae bacterium
CTGACGAGGAAGACCGCCCAGAGGACGCCGACGAAGATCAGGATGCCGTGCAGTTCCTGCCGGACGGTGCGAGATGCGTTGGTCATGGAAGCTTCCTCGCGGGGATTTGTTTCGGGGTGACAACGTCGGCAATTCTGCCGCTCGGCGTCCCCTCGCAGTGCTTGAAATCGTTAGTCGCAAACGGCACCGCTCGGCAAGCGAGCAGTGGCACACAGGTCACCGCCGGCAGCAAATCTCACTCGCCTCTGTTGCCGCGGATTGTCCGCCGAGGAAGCGCTTACATCCGCTTGATTTTGCACTTGGGCAGGGCTTGCTGGAGTGCGCTGGCGGCCTCGGGCGTGACTTTGGTATGCACAACGTTGAGCGACGTGAGATTCTTCAGGGGGCGAAGCTGCCCGACGCCCGAGGCGGTGATCTTGGTCAGCGAGAGGTTCAGGGTTTCGAGGCTCGTGAACTTGGCGATGTCGGGCATGCCGGCGTCGGTGACGTTGGTGTCCATGAGGTTGAGGAACGTCAGGGACTTAAGGGCGGCCAGGGGGCGAAGGCCGGCGTCGGTGACCAGCGCGTGCCAGAGATCGAGCCGCTGGAGGCCAGTCATCTTGGCGACATGCTGCATGGCGTTGTCGTCGGCCTGGGTCTCGCTGAGATCGAGGCGGATGAGGTTCTTGGCATCGACCTGCCCGAGGCCGGCGCCGCTGACGGGCGTGCCACGAAGCGAGAGGCGTCGCAGGTTGTGGAGGTTCTTCATGTGGACGAAGCAGTCGTCGCTCAGGTTATTGCAGCGGAAGAGGCTAAGGTCCTGCAATTCGGCGAGCTTTGGCAAGACTTCCAGACCGGCGTCGGTGATCTGGGCGGAATCCTCGATCGAAAGGGTTGAGAGACTGGCGAGGCTAGCGAGGCGGCCCAGCCCGGCGTCGGCGATCGAGTTGCGAAGTTTGAGGCTCTTCAGATTCTTGAGGCCTTCGAGTTGGGCCAGCCCATCGTCGTCGATCTGCATGCAGCCGCGAAGGTCGAGGGAGCGGAGCTTGCTGAGCCCTTTGATCGCGGTCAGCCCGTCGTTGGTAATGTTGTTGTAGAGCAAGGCTAGCGATTGAAGGTTGGGCAGGTCCTTGAGCACTTCGAGCCCGGCGTCGGTAACGAAAGTGCTGCGGCGGAGATTGAGCGATTTCAATTGCGGGAGCTTCTTGAGGACCTTCAGACCCGCGTCGGTGACGTTGGTGTTTTCGAGCACCAGGTCGGTGAGCTTGTTGAAAGCGGCGAGTTGTTCAACCCCGGCGTCATGGACCTGCGCGCCCCAGAGGGAGAGCTCGTGAAGGTCGCGAAAAGCCGTGAGCAGTTTTACGTCGGCGTCCGTCGTCTGGCATCCTTTCAGATCGACGGCGACGGGGCGTCTATTGGCGTCGTATCGGATCTTGCCACCGAGGGCGGCAATGCGTTTGACGGTCGAGTCGCTATCCGCGGCCTGGACGTAGCCGACATTAGCAGAAGCAAGGATGGCGAGGGCAACAAGCGGGAGGATATGGTATCGCGACATGACTTGAGACTCCTCAATGCGGTCGGTGAACGACGGCTGGGCGGGAAGGTTTTGAACGCGCTGCCTGCGCAACGGACGCGAGACGCGGACGGGTGGGAGCAACGGGACGGATGAGGTTACAGAGAAAGGGTTCTCGATCATGGGAAGGCGTTTCGCCGGAAGTTGCTCCCCCAACCCATCCGTCAACCAAGTTGTGGCCCTATGGTAGCGGAAAACGGCTGGCGGTGCAAACACAGGGCAGAGCGGCTTGGCAACGCTGACGAGGGGGGCGGCTGCAAAGTGAATCTTGCTGGCAATGACCGACTCTGTTATCTTGAAAGTCCACCCGATGGCGGTTCCAGCCGCCGTCAACTAGCCCACCGTTTGACACGAGCCTTCCCGTTGGGATGGCAGCCTGCCGCAAACGTCCTCTCTGCAGTAAGGAGTACTCCGATGTTTCATCGCACCAATCGTCGTCGATTTCTCCAGACCACGGCCGCGACGGGAGTTGGCTTCTGGGTTGCGGGCGGTCTGCGGGCGGAGCCGAGCAAGTCGCCCAATGAGCGAATCGCTTTTGCCAGCATCGGCTTGGGCGGCAAGGGTTTGAGCGACTCTGGCGACGCCGCAAAGGCTGGCGACATGGTTGCCATCTGCGACATCGACGACAACACGCTGAAGAACGCGGGTAAGCACCGCTTCCCGAAGGCAAAGCAATACAACGATTTCCGCAAGATGCTTGACGAGATGGGCAAGAGCATCGACGCGGTGACGGTCAGCACGCCGGATCACACCCACGCCGCCGCCGCGCTGATGGCGATGCGGATGGGGATTCATTGCTTCTGTCAGAAGCCGCTGACCCACTCGATCTACGAGTCGCGGCTGATGGCGAAGGTGGCTAAGGAGATGAACGTGGCCACGCAGATGGGCAACCAGGGCACCGCGATGGGCCACGTTCGCAAGGCGGCGGCGGTGCTGCGTGCGGGAGCGGTTGGCAATGTGAAAGAGGTTCACGTCTGGACCAACCGGCCGACGTGGCCGCAAGGCAGTCCACGGCCGAAGCCGAAGGCGTGCCCCCCGCAGGTGAAGTGGGATTTGTGGCTTGGTCCCGCGCCGGAGCGTCCGTACGCCAACGGGTACCATCCGTTCGCTTGGCGCGGCTGGTGGGATTTCGGCACTGGAGCCCTTGGCGACATGGCGTGCCACACCGCCAACATGGCCTACATGGCGCTCGATCTCCGCGATCCGATTGCTGTGCAGGCCGAGACGGACGGGCACAACCATGACAGCTATCCAAAGTCGTCGAAGATCACGTTCGAGTTTGCCGCGCTCGGGAACCGACCGGCGCTCAACATGTTCTGGTACGACGGCGGAAGGTTGATCAATCGCGACTTGCTCGAAGGGAAGCCAATCTCGGAGAGCGGCTGCCTCGTGATTGGAGACAAGGGGAAGTTGTATTCGCCGAACGATTACGGCGGAGGCGAGTTCTACTTGCTGGACGGCGCGACGATGCCCGCCGACGTGAAGTACGAGGAGTCGCCGGGGCATTTCGAGGAGTGGGTCCAAGCTATCCTGGGTGGCAAGCCGGCCATGTCCAACTTCGCCGACTACTCGGCCGCGCTCAGCGAGACGATGCTCCTAGGGAATCTGGCGGTTTGGGTTGCCGACAAGCCCGGCGTGGGGCCACGCGTCGAATGGGACGCCGCCAACATGCGAGTGACGAACATTCCGGGCCTTGAGCCGATTATCAAGCCGGCCTATCGCGATGGGTACACGCTCGATGCGGCGTCGTGCACGGGCGGAGAGGTTCGCCAGCGGCGACACCTTCGGCCGAAGGCGAAGCAGCGGTAAGACGCTGGCTCGTAGAAAGCAAACGAAGGACGGCCTCACGAAAACGTGGGGCCGTTTTTTTGGTGCATGCCAAAGGCGAGACGCTCGGCTCTCGCCCTAGCCCTCTCCGAAAGATTGAGACGGCGCTGCGTATTGTGTTGGATCCGGGATGGCGGCGTTGCGGAAGGCGTGTTGCCGTTCGGCGCACTTGTTGCACACGCCACAGGGGAGGCCGTTGTTGGGGGCGATGCAGGAGAACGTCAGTTCGAGTGGGAGCTCGCGGCCAAGCCGAATGACGTCGGGCTTTTTCAGGTTGGCGAACGGGCGAAGGATGGTGATGGGGCTGCCAGTGGCTTGGCCGAACGTCGCTTCTAACGCGGCAAAAAAGTCGGCCGTGGCGTCGGCGAAGGGGTTGCCGGCAAGCAGGGCGAGGGCTAGGTGGTGGATGTCGTGCATCGCGCACCAGATGGCCGGCTTGATCGTCAGCAAGGCGTTGCGACCGGGCAGGTACACGGCCTCGTCGGCGCTTTGGGCGTCAGGAGCGCCACGGCCGGTGAGGCTCCAGTGCCAACGGTAGAGGTCTCCGAGCGGGAGGTCAAAAACAATCAGTTTCTCCAGGTCTGGCGCGGCAATTGCGTGAAGAAAAGCGCGCAGTGCGGTCAGCTCCTTATGTTCCCAAAGCAATCCGCAACGGACGTAGAAGGGACAAATGCGGTGCCCTTGACGCAAGAGATGGGCGACGAGAACGCAGCTATCGAGTCCGCCGCTGGCGAGGACGCCGATCGTGGAGCGGTCGAGGAGAGTCGGGGGTGATTGCATCATTTTTCCGGGCCCGTACTCACGGGGTGGCTAACGCCCAACTGCGTTGTGAACGCTGCTGGGTCATTCTAGGGCGGCGGACGAAAAGCGGAAGTGGCGGAGGCGGCCCGGAGCAGCGCGAAGAAAATAAAAGATGTGCTGTGAAGCAGACTCGGTAGTGTGTGGTAGTTGGGGGATATGAACGGACACTCCGCGATATTCGGGCGCGACGGAGCGGTGTTGGCGTGCGTGGGCGGGTTTGATCTCGCGTGCCATTGACAGAACAAGACGGCCGCGGGGAGAATGGTGTGCTCAGTACTGGCAGGAACTACATGCGATTCCACACTTTTGTCTTGAAGAATCTGATTCGGCGCCGCGTCCGTTCGACGTTGACGGTCATTGGCATGGCCGTGGCGGTGGGCGGCGTAGTGGCCCTGGTCGGAGTGTCCAGCGGCTCCGTCCGCTCGTTCGTCTCCATTTACGAGAAGCAAAAGGTCTCGATCGTCGTGGACCAGAAGGGGGCGAAGCAACGGCTAACCAGCTCGCTCCCCGAGGAACTCGGGGAGAAGATCGCCAAGATTCCCGGCGTCAAGCAGGTCAACGGCGGGCTGGTCGATTACACGTCGCTCGAAGACCTTGGGATTAGCGCCCTGGTGGTCCAAGGCTGGATACCTGACTCGCCCATCATGCGTGGCTTGAACATCGAGCCGGGCGGGCACTGGATCACCGCGTCCGACAAGCGAGGCGTGCTGCTGGGCGAAGACCTGGCCAAATCGCTGGAAAAGAAGGTGGGCGACAAGCTTCAGTTGTTCGACGACGGCAAGTTCACGGTCTTGGGCATCGTGAAAAGCTCGATCCCCTATGAGTCGACCGGCATGTGGGTGGCGCTGCCCGACTTGCAGAAGTTCATGGGGCGGCCGGGCCAAGTGTCGGGTTTTACGATCGTCGTTGACCATCCCGAGGATAAGGCAGAAGTGGAGAGGATTCGCTCGGAGATCGCCGCGTTGGGACCGAGCGTCAAGGCGAAGACGGCCGAGGAGTCGGTGAAGGGGACGACCGAGATTCGTTTCATCCGAGCCACATCGTGGATCACGTCGGCGATCGCCATCATCATTGGGGCCGTCGGAGTGCTGAACACGATGATCATGTCGGTCTCGGAGAGAACCCGCGAGATCGGGATTCTGCGCGCCATTGGCTGGCGACGGCGACGGATCGTGCAAATGATCATGATGGAATCCGTGGGGCTGAGCCTTGTCGGAGGGATCATTGGCACGGTTTGCGCCGTGGTGATTACGCCGCTGCTGGGGAAGCTGCCGGCCGTCGCTGGGCTGATCAACGCGAACATCGCCGACCCGCGGATTATTACTTTCGGCATCGCAATGGCGATCGTCATGGGGCTGCTCGGCGCTGCCTATCCGGCTTATCGAGGCGCACAACTGATGCCGACGGAGGCGCTCCGCCATGAGTAGTCACATCCACGAAACGCCCATCTTCCGCACCGAAAACGTCTCGAAGCTGTACCCGGATGGCCAGGTGCACGCCGTCGAGGACGTCAGCATCAGCATCCGCCGCGGCGAGTATGTTTCGATTATGGGACCCAGCGGCAGCGGCAAGTCGAGCTTGCTGAATATGATTGGGACGCTGGATCGGCCCACCGCCGGTGAGATCTACTTTGAGGGCCAGCCATACTCGAAGATCCGCAATCTTGACCGCGTCCGCTCTCAGAAATTCGGGTTCGTTTTCCAGTCGTTCTATCTGCTGCCGATTCTGACATCGCTCGAAAACGTGCAGGTGCCGATGTTCGAAGGTCGGCTGAGCGGCACGGCACGCGTCAGGAAGGCGAAAGAGCTGCTCGACCTGGTCGGCATGAGCCACCGGATGAACCACATGCCGCAGAAGCTCTCGGTCGGGGAGCGGCAACGAGTGGCTATCGCCCGATCGCTGGTGAACGATCCGATCGTCTTGCTCGCCGACGAGCCGACGGGCAACCTGGATTCGGTTTCGGCCGAGGGCGTGTTCGAGCTGTTTGCCCACCTGCACCAGCAGCAGGGGATGACCATCGTGCTAATCACGCACGATGAGGAGTTTGGACAACGGGCGCAACGGACCATTCACATGCAGGACGGTCACGTGCGGTCGGACGTATCGAGCGCTCATCGCCGGATTCGGACGCCGATGCCGCCGTTCGCGGTGTAGCGCGAGAGCAACTCACCAGTGGCCGGCGCTCGCGCTCTGCACGTTGCTCAAGGCGCGTTTAGGTGGACGGGCGGACGGCAGTGCAACGATCGCCCCGGCAGAGAACACTTTTCTTCCAGCGCTCGTCGCCATAGACTCCGGCCTTGGTGAAGTCGAACGGCGTGAAGCCCATTCGCAAGGCGGGAGAATCGGGGCGCAAACGGAAGTCGAAGCGCGCGGCGTCGATGAACCGAGGATCGGCCACCAGCGAGCCGGCGTCCTTGCCGCTGGCCTGCCAGGCGGGCAAATCCATGCCGGCAAAGCGCACGGGTGCGCCCGAGGCGTCGAAGTAGAGATTGTTCTGTAGCTTGACGTTGGGATCGCGCCATGGGCCGGCGAACAACGGTCCGCCCTTCCAATAGACGATGTTGTGCGAGAAGGTGAAGGACAGGTGCTTCTCGACAACGGATCGCTGCAACTGGCCCTCGACACCGCCGAAGGCAAAGATGTTGTTGCGGAGGACGTTTTCGCGGCCGTAGTGCTGATGGTAGCAGCCGGTCTTAGTGTTGTAGACCAGGTTATTTTCGATGAGGATGCCGCTGCTGCCTTCGTCGTTGTAAATGCCCCAGCCGCCGCGGCCGTAGCGGTCGTAGGAACACACGTCGTGGATGACGTTGTTGCGGATGGTGGTGCCGGGCGAGACGCCGAGGGTGTAGACGCCGCCCATATCGCTCATGACGCCGTGGCCGAGATGATGGATGTGGTTGAACTCGATTCGATTGTGATGGGCTTCGCTGGCTGCGTATCCCCAACTCCAGCCGACGGAGACGCCGGAGTAGTAAAGGTCGGCGATGTCGTTGTGTGTGACCTGGTTGTGCGCGCTGTTGCCGATCCAGACGCCTATGGCCCCGCGATAGAGAAGTCCCCCGGAGTGGATGATGTTGTTGTCAACGGTGCAGTGGCCGGTTTTGTCGGCGGCGTCGTTTTCCTGGCCGATGCGGACACCACCGCCGGCGAGATCGTGGATCGCGCAGTGCTCGACGCGGCAGTGCTGGCACCTGCGGCGGAAGTGGATGGCGTAGCCGCCGGTGTGGGCCACTTCGCAGTCTTCGAGTGCGACGTGGCTCGCGCCATCGGCGGTAATCGCGGCCCGAACGTCCGTTGCCGCCTGACTGCCGCTACAGCCGTTGGCGGGCAAGGGGAAACGATCATGCTGGAAGGAGAGCCCTCGCAGGGTAACGTACTCCACCGACCGATGTTCCGATGGATTGCCTGCGAAACGGACTAAGCCGGACAACATCGGGGCGACGATCTCGGCTTTCGTCATGTCTTCGCCTGGCAGCGGAATGTAGAAGAGGTCCCCGTCGCGATCCAGGAACCATTCCCCCGCGGCGTCGAGAGCGGCTTTGACGTTTTCGACGTGGTAGCGTTGGCGAGGTCCCCATTCCAGAAATGGCCAGGCGGTGGCGCCGGTCAGCACGACGACGCCCGTGGTGGGATCGACGGAAGCCACACGCGACACGGAGTTTTCCCAGGAAAAATAAACGACGATCACTGCATCGTTGAGGCGATTTTTTGGCAGCGCGGCCAGCATGGCGATGTCGGTCGGTTCTGGCCGGAGTGCCCGATCGGGCATTGATTCGGTTTTGCCTGTCGCCGGGTTTACCGCGGCGGGCGCCTTCTCGCGAAGGTAGTGGTAGGACTCGTTTGGTTCCCTGGCGCGGGTTGCGCGGCGACCGTTGACGTAGAGGTCCTCGAAGTACCATTGGCCCGAGGCGACCTCGGGCAGATGGGCTTTCCACTTGCCGCCGTCGGCAGGGACAAAGTGTCGGATGGATCGTCCACCGGTGAAAACGGGCTTTGCGCCTTCGGCGGCTTGATAGATGATCGGCGCATCGGGGAAGCCGCTATCCTGCGGCTCGAAGACGAGTGCTTCGCTGAGCGAATATATTCCGTTGGCGATGTGAACCGTAATTGGTTCGGCCAACCGCCCACGGGCTTTGATTTGGCGGACGGCGTTTCGCGCGCCGGTCAAGGTGGCTAGCGGGCCGTCGGAGCGCGTGGCGTTGGGGCGTTCGAGCTTTCCGGACCAGCGATCGTTGCCATCGGTGGCGACGAACAGCGTCGCTGCGGGCAGGCGACCGGTCGCGACGATTATTGGCGCCGATTTTGCCATTGATCCCTGTTTAACCGCAAACACGGCTGCGCCAGCCGAGGTTGCTGGCTGACTGGCCGCGACATGGCCCATTGGCAATAGAGGACCCAATAGAAACAACGCGAGCGGCAGAGTGCAGTGTCGCGGCCAGGGCGTCATCGCATTCCCTCAGGGGTGGTGTATGGGGTGCGAAACAGCGAGCTTGAATTTGGAGGATTGCAGCAGGAAGGCGCGGGTGTGACGTGTCGGCGACATGCTTGCTGTCGCGCTTCGAACGCTGAGCAAGCACGGCGCCCGGCGTCGCGGCATCATGGCCGTCATTTGGGACGACGGCTTTTGCCGCGCTCAGGACGACATCATTTCCGGGGGAGTGAAGTGGCGGCTTTGGGACATGAACTGGAGGGGGTTTTCGTAGACGATCTGGCGAATGAGCGACTCGGGGTGGCCGCGGCGGCGCATTGCCTGCATCAAGGCTGTCACTGCCATGGGATCGGACGGGCCCCAATCGGCCGACGAGGTGACCAGGATTCGCTCGGGGCCGTAGACTTCGATCATATCGACAGCGCGGTCGGGCGTGGCTTTGGTCGTGGGATACAACGTTAGTCCGGCCCAGTAGCCGCCTTCGCGGACCTGGCGAATGGTGTGTTCCTCGCAGTGGTCGATCCAGACGCGGCTGGGCGTCACCCGGGGCTCCGCGCGGAGCAGGTCGAGGATGATTTGGGTGCCCCAGAGTTTGTGTTCCAGGTGTGGCGTGTGGAAGAGGAGCTGTTCGCCTCGCTGCATTCCTAGCTCGATCAGCTCAGCAAGAATGGTGACCTCATTCTTGGTGCACTTGTTGAGACCGATTTCGCCAATGCCGAGGACGTTGGGGCGGTCGAGAAACTCGGGGAGGATGGCGATGACCTCACGGGCGAGCGAGATGTTCTCGGCCTCCTTGGAGTTCATGCCGATCCAGGCGTAATGGCGAAGGCCGTAGTTGGCCGTTCGTTTCGGTTCCCACTCGGTGAGCTGCCGGAAGTAGTCGCGAAAGCTGCCGACGCAGGTGCGATCGTAGCCCATCCAGAAGGCGGGCTCGGCAACAGCGAGGCAGCCGGCTCGGGCCATCCGCTCGATGTCGTCGGTGGTTCGGGAGGCAATGTGAATGTGGGGCTCGATAAAATGCATGGCGCGAGATGGGTTGGGTGCGACAGGGAATGGGGGAGCGGCGACGTGTGGATCGCCAGTCCGCAATTCCCGATCGTTACTGCCCGTTCTGCAACGAGAAGGCCAGTTGCAGTTGCTCCGCTCGGTTGGCGGCAGGGCTGGCGATGATGTCGAGGCTGCGGCGGATTTGCAGCATCCTGGGATCGACGCCGGCGGCGTTGCTGGGCGCGCGGTCGATGCGATCCAGTGCGGCGGCGATATCAATGAGCCGGCAGCGAATGCCGAGGAACTCGGCATCCAATAGTTTGGCGGCAGACATTGGGCTTTGCATTACGACCTCCTTGCCGAAACGTTGCGAAACCTAGAACCGGTAGTAGCTGCGGGATGGGGCGGTGTTGCCGGGCGATTGCGACGCGGGCGGTTCCCGCTTTTCAAACGCGCTGGTGTGTCCGCCGGTGGACTGTCTCATTTCGCCCTCCGCGGGTTTGGCGCGGAAGTCGTTGGGATTGATGCCGTGGCCGTAGCGAACGACGGGGGAAAGATTGCGCCAGCCCATGCCTTGGAGCAAGTCGCCGAGCTGCATGCGCGGCGTGCGGAGCTTGTCGGCGTCGGTCCGCATTTTGCTGAACGAGGTCAGTTGGCCGGGGTCGCCCTTTTCGGTCGGCGCTTGGCCGAGGACCAGGTAATTGGTGTTGACGGTGATTTCGCCTTGCACCTTGTTCTTGTCCCGGCCGTTGTCCGCGATGTAGGCGTCGACAACACCGCCGTTGGCCTTGATGAGGTTCATGACGGTGGCCAGGTCGCTGCGGCCATCGCCGTCGATGTCGAAGAAGCCAGCCAAGGCGAAATGCCGCTGCTGTCCCGGGCTCCAAAGAACGGTGTTGATCTTGTCGCCGCTGACGATGGGATTCGATGCACGATCGTCGAGGACGCGGGCCTCGGCCAGGTGATCGCCGAGGATTTGCGTGACCTCGATGCTCCCCTTCTTATCCTTCAGCGTGATGTTCGTCATCGCCGCGGGGTAGACGGCGAAGGTGACTTGCCGCACCAGCGAGTCGGCGCGCCCCAGGTTGATCCAGACGGTGCCATCGCGCTGATTGGTGGCAACGACTTTCCCATTCACCGCATCGAGCTTTTGTTCTCTGCCAGTAAGGTGGTCGATGACGCGGGCTTGTTCGTCGACGAGGTCGGCGAGTTTTTTGTTGAGCGTCTTGGCTTTGCTGAGCTCTGCAGCGATGGTTTCCTTTTCACCTTTGGCTTCGGTGCGAATCTTTTGCACGCCCTCTTGCAGTTTCGCGCCCTCGTCGTTCAGGCGGCTTCGCTCGTTTTGGTACTTCGCTTGCTCAGTTTCTTTGTCCTTGGTGGCTTTGGCGCGCTCTTCGTCGAACTTTTTCAGTTGAGGGGCCTTGGCATCCTCACGGACCTCGTACTGGTCTTTGAGTTTCTGCAGGTCTTTCTTGACGTCATCGAGAGCGGCGCTGCGCTCGTCGATGGTCTTCTTCATCTTTCCGAGCAGGGGCAGAAGGCTGCCCTCGGTGAAGCCGGCGCCGTTCTTCAACCCCTCGGCGACGGTCTTGTCGACGCTTTCGATCGCGTCGGTGGCTGGCACGCCGATGTGCTTTTTCAGCTTGGCGATCTCGTCGTTGCGGGTGGAGTTCTCGGTGCTGAGCTTTCCGTTGTCGGTCGTCAGGGCAACGACCTTGGTGGCGGCGTCATTGTATTTCTGGAAGCCCAGGTACGTCGTCACCCCGAGTACGATCGTGATGCCGACGAAGACGATTAGCGCGATCTGTAGGCCTTGATTTTCACGGGCCATGTGCAGAGGACTCCTCAAGAAATGCAGTAATACCCTGTGTCGATTGTACCCAGCCTAACGGGGAGCGTCAACAAAATCGGCGGAGCGCCGGACGCGACCGCGTCCCCGGTTGCGGGGGCCATCCCTTCGCCGGCAGGAACTGTGGTAAGCTGACGGAATAACGCTTTTTGACGCTATTGATGCCGAAATTGCCATTGATCTTGTTCAACCGCAAACCCGGCTGTTTCCGGGCCGAATTTGGTTGGTTGGGCGTGGGTTGGGCTCGTTGGCAATGTAGGACCTCATAAAATATGACCAATCGTACTCGACAAACGTCGCTGCCTGGTTTCGCGCAGGACTCGGAGCTGACCACACGACAGACACAGGCTGCCGAGCCGCCGTGCACCGAGTCGCCGGACGCGGCGACGGGACCGCAGACGCCGGCCGAGACGCTGAGCAACAAGACGGTTTGGGTGGTGGACGCCCACTCGCTGATCCACCAGGTGTTTCACGCATTGCCGGAGATGAGCAGTTCTCGGGGCGAGCCGGTTGGCGCGGTGTTCGGGTTCACACGCGATTTGCTCTATCTGCTCGAAGAGAAGAAGCCGGATTATCTCTTTTGCGCGTTTGATCTGCCTGGCAAGACGTTTCGCCATGCGATGTACGATCAGTACAAGATTCAGCGGGCGGAGATGCCCGACGATTTGGTACCGCAGATTTCGTCGATCCGTCGGGTAATCGCCGCGCTGGGCATTCCGGCCTTGGAATGCGAATCCTTTGAGGCCGACGATGTCCTGGCCACCGTTGCGAGGCTCACCGCGGAGCAAGGCGGGCTGTGCTTCCTTGTGACGGCCGACAAGGATTGCCGGCAGCTCATTGCCGACCGGGTGAAGGTTTACAACATCCGAAAGGACGAGGTTTACGACGAAGCGAGGCTCCGCGACGAGTGGGGAATCGCGCCGCACCAGGTCGTCGACTTTCAGGCGTTGGTCGGCGATGCGGTGGACAACGTTCCTGGCGTGCCGCTTATCGGGCCGAAGCTCGCTCGGCAACTGCTGGAGCAATACGGCACGCTGGAGGCAGTTCTCGACCACGCCGCCGAGGTGCCGGGTGCGAAGCGTAAGGAAAACTTGCTCCGATTCCGCGACCAGGCGTTGTTGAGCCGCGACTTGGTGCGACTGGATGCGAACGTGCCGGTCGGCATCGATTGGGCCGCGGGCAAGGCGGGCCGCATCGATGTTGAGGCCGCGTTGGGCTTGTTCCGCGACTTTGGGTTCCGCAGCGTCGGGCAGCGGATCGCCGCGCTGGCTCAGAGTACGAAGTACGGAGTAGCGAGTGCGGAACGAGGAGCCGTTGGCCGAGAACAATCGCCGGCGACCGAGCAAGCTCCGCTCACGTCGCTTCGCGGCCAACTCGGCTTTACGGCGCATCTGGTTGACACGCCGGAACTGTTCGACACCTTTCTCGGCCAACTGCGGAATCAGACGGCATTCTCGATCGACACGGAGACGACAAGCATCCAGCCGAGGTGCGCCAAGCTGGTGGGCATGTCGTTCTCGTGGAGCGAGGAAGAAGCTTGGTATTTGCCGCTGCGGTCGCCGCCGTCGGAGCGGCATCTGGACCCGGAGACCACGCTGGCGGCGCTGAAGCCGATCCTGGAAGACCAGAATGTGGCGAAAATCGGCCAGAACTTGAAGTACGACATGATCGTGCTGCGGGCGGCAGGGATCGAACTGGCAGGCGTTGTCTTTGACACGATCATCGCCAGCTATTTGCTCGAAGCTGGTCGACGGAACCACAGTCTCGACGACTTGGCGCGGGCGTATCTGCGGCACGAAACGATCAAGATTACCGAACTGATCGGCACGGGGCGCGACCAGCGTCGCATGGACGAGGCGCCGGTTCGACAAGTGGCCGACTATGCCGCCGAGGACGCGTGGCTGCCGTGGCGATTGCGGCCGTTGTTGGCGTCGAAGCTTGATGAGGCGGAGCTAAGCGAGTTGGCCAACCGGCTGGAGTTGCCGCTGGTCGACGTGCTGGCCGAGATGGAGTTCAACGGCATCAAGGTGGATGTCTCGCGGCTCGAGGATTTGAGTCGTCGCTTCGGCGAGCGCATGGAGCGGCTCGAAGCGGAGATTCACGATCTGGCCGGCCGACGGTTCAACATTGCCTCGCCCAAGCAGCTTCAAGAGTTGCTGTTCCAGCAGTTGAAGCTGCCGGTGATTAAGCAGACGGCAAAGACGGGTCCGAGCACCGACGCGGATGTCCTGGAGGAATTGGCGCTGGTTCACCCACTGCCGGGGAAGATTCTGCAGTACCGGCAGTACGCGAAACTGAAGAGCACGTACGTCGACGCACTGCCGCAGATGATCTGCGAGGAGACGGGCCGCGTGCATGCGTCGTTCAACCAAGTGGTGACGGCGACGGGGCGGCTCAGCTCGAGCGATCCGAACTTGCAGAACATTCCGGTGCGCGGCCAGGAGGCGCGCGAAATCCGCTCGGCGTTTGTGCCCGGCGAAGAGGGGTGGACGTTGCTGGCGGCGGATTACTCGCAGATCGAGCTGCGGGTGCTGGCACATTTCTCGGGCGACGCGCGGCTGCGGGATGCATTTGCGCGGGACGAGGACATTCACGCGCGGGTCGCCAGCCAAGTTGCGGGCGTTCCCATCGACCAAGTGACGCCGGAGATGCGGCAGGCGGCGAAGGCGGTCAACTTTGGGGTGATTTATGGGCAAGGGGCCTTTGGGTTGGCCAGATCGCTGGGCATTCCGCAGGACGCCGCGGCGAAGTTCATCAACAGCTACTTCGAGGGGTATCCGGGGATCGAGGAATTTCTCTGCAAGGTACTAGCCGAATGTCGGCGGACTGGCTATGCTAAGACTATCCTTGGACGGCGACGTGCCATCAGCGGGGTGCGCGAAGGCGCCGGTCGGCAACGCAATCTTGCCGAACGCACCGCGGTGAACACGGTAATCCAAGGATCGGCGGCGGATCTGATCAAACTA
>JAJFUI010000259.1 GCA_021372555.1 Planctomycetaceae bacterium
ACGAGGAACTCGTTAATCTCCTCGGCCGTTGCGCCTTTGTACGGCGTCGTGACGAGGTCAAGTTCGATCGTATGATCGGGTAGGGCAATCTCAACGCACTTGAAGTCCCGTCGCAACGGGTCCATTCGCGTGATGTCGACCTGCCCGACCTCGCCCCACAGGTACGCGTGCGGCGTTCCACGCACGAGAAGCTGGATGCCATTCCTATCCAGGGTGATGCGGCGGAAGAAACCGTACTTGATCGTCAGCGAATCGGGAACTCCCGGCGGCGGTGGCAAGCGATAGCGCGCATTGATTGCAGCCATCACCGTTGGAATGTCGTCGCTGTCCAGATAGCCCAGGTTCAAGCTTCGTCGCCACCAGGCACGGGCTGGATCAACGAGGATGTACGCATGCCGTTTGCCGATGCGGCCGCTGGCAAAGTCCTCCCACGTCCATCGATCCCAACGACCGAATCGGCGGCGTGCGATGCCCTGCGAGTCGACCACGACCCGCCAGTGCAGCGCAAACGTCAAGGCGACGGCCACGAGCAGAAACATTGCGCAGCCGATTACGATTCCAATCGGGTCTCGGTGCCGCACGTGGGCAGACCAGTAGAAAACACATCCCGACAACACCGCCCCGCCGATCCCCCACCAGCAACACCGCCGCAATTCCGGCGAAATTCGGTATTCGGTCATGGTTAGCACACCCTTACGACACGACAACACGCGGGCATCACTCTTCAACTCGCTGGTGGATCTGGCCGCGCGGAAACGTTGCGTTAGTTTCGCCCGAGGCAGTTCGTCGGTCAAGACTCAGGTGGGGGTGGCAGTGGCAGGTTGGGGTTGTAGGTTGGGTTGGCAGTGGCAGGCTGGGTTGGCAGTTGTAGGTTCGGTTGGCAGTGGCAGGTTGGGGTGGCAGTTGTAGGTTGGGTTGGCAGTTGCAGGTTGGGGTGGCAGTTGTACTGCCACCCCAACGAGAAGTGACTTTGCCAGCCCGCTAACCCGGCGTGTCCAGATAGGGGTCCTGCCCCATTTGCCGCTGAGCCTTCTTCCGCTCTTTCTCAAAATACATCAGCGCCTTACGCTGACGAAAGTGGCGGCGCTCGACCTTGCGCTGGGCCTTCGTAAACAGACGCGCCAGCCGCTGATAGGGCCCCTCCGACCGCTCGCCGCGCTCCTTAAGCTTCCGCGACTTGTCCGGCCCGAGCCCGGCCAACAGCAGGTCATCGTCCAAGCCGAGATATTGCCGGAACGTGCCCGGATCGCCCTGTCGTCCGCAACGGCCGATCAACTGGCGGTCGATGCGGCTCGAATCGTGCATCTCCGTGCAGATGACGTGCAGCCCGCCCAGGTCGTGGACGCCGTCGCCAAGCTTGATGTCCGTACCACGGCCGGCCATGTTCGTCGAAACCGTAACGATGCCTTGTCGGCCGGCGCCGGCGACAATCTCCGCTTCCGTCGCGATGTGATTGGCGTTCAGCACGAAGTGCTCGATCCCCGCGGCGTCGAGCAACCGGGACAGCTCCTCCGACTTGTCGATCGATCGGGTGCCAATCAGCACCGGCCGTCCGGCGTCGTGAGCCAGCCGGATCTCCTCCACAATCGCCGTCCACTTCGCCGCGGCCGTTCCAAAAACCATGTCCGGCAGCCGCTTCCGGATGGCCGGCCGGTTCGTCGGAATCGGCAGCACGTTGCAGCGGTAGATTCGCCGCAACTCGCCGGCTGAGCCCATCGCGGTACCGGTCATGCCTGCCAGATGTTCGTAGCGGAGGAAGAAGTCTTGCACCGTGATCCGGGCGGCCTGACCGGTGGCCACGGTGACCTCGACGCCCTGTTTTGCTTCGACGGCCTGGTGGATGCCGTCGCGCCACTTGCGTCCCTCGGAGAGCCGGCCGGTAAACTCGTCGACGATCACAATTTCGCCGTCGCGCACAACGTATTGCCGATCGTGGTGATACTCGCGATCGACCAGAATCGCCCGCTCGATGTATTGGTAAATGTTGACCATGCCGACCGTGTCCAACGCGGGCGGCTTGTCCAGCAGGCGGACTTTCTGGCGGCCCTCGCGAGTCAGCTCGGCGGTCTTCTTTTCGTGGTCGTACTCGTAGTCGTCGTCCTCGACAAACTCGTGGATGACGGAGGCCGCCCAGCGGTAGCATTCCACCGCCAGCTTCTCTTCTTCAGTCGGCAGCGCGCTGATGATCAGCGGCGTCCGCGCCTCGTCGATCAGAATGCTGTCGGCTTCGTCGACCAGAGCAAAGTAGGGATCGCGCTGGACAGGCTTCTCGTCGCCGCCTGAGTGCCCTTGCCCCAACATGCCGCCTAGTAGATCGGTTTGTCCTTCGCTGATCCGCCGCAGCAAGAGGCGGTCGCGAAGGAAATCGAAGCCGAACTCCTTGGCCGTCCCGTACGTGATGTCGCACGCGTACGACTTCCGCCGCTGCGGTTGCGACATCTGCGTCTCCACCACGCCGACGCTCATCCCGAGCAGTTGATAAATCGGCTGCATCCAGTCGGCGTCACGCCGGGCGAGATAGTCGTTCACCGTGGCCAGATGGCAGCCGCGGCCCATCAGGGCGTGCAGATACATCGGCAGCGTCGCGGTCAGCGTCTTCCCTTCGCCCGTCTGCATCTCGACGATCGACCGATGGAACACGGCGATGCCGCCCAGGATCTGCACGTCGAAGTGCCGCATGTTGAGCGTTCGCCGGCCGGCCTCGCGCACCAGGGCGAAGCCTTCGACCAGGAGATTGGCCAGCGGCTCGCCGCTTTTGGCGCGATAACGGAGCGAGAGGCTTCGCTTGCGGAGTTGCTCGTCGGTCAGCGCCTTCAGCGCAGGCTCCTGGTCCGCGATCTTCGGGACCAACGCTGCCCAGCGTCGAAGTCGCCAGCGGTTGGTTCCGGCGGCCAAGCCCGGTAGATGCGCCTCGATGGTGTGGAGCATGAACTTGACGATTCTGCGGCGCTAGCGGCCTGTTGCACTGGCGGGAGCGAAGCTGTTGCCTCCCTACAAAGTACGACGCTATCGGGCTTTCGGCAAGTCCGCGATATCCGGCACGTCGCGCGTGCCTCTGGCGGTCGTGCCCGCCCCCGTCGTATCGTCGACCGGCCGCGGGTATCGATCGGCCGTTGACGTCCCAATCCGGCTGACCACGATCGGCACCGCTCCGCATGTTCCGCTTCTGGCGGCTGGGCCAAGCGGCGGCGCGGTTGGCGTGGTCGCCGGTGCAGGCATCGTCGTCGGCGCCGTCGTCGGGGCTGGCATCGTTGTCGGCGCCGACATGGTGCCCGGTGGTGTCGTGTACGGAGCCGTCCCCGGCGTGAAAGGGACGCTTGTCGGCGGTGTCGTCGCCGGGGGCATGGTTCCAGGCACCGTCGGTGTCGTCGGCACGGTCGGTGTCGTTGGAACAGTCGACGGCGCCGAAGCCGGGGGCATGCCCGTCGGCGGGCTGGCTGGCCCGGGGTAACCCCATCCACCGTTCGTTGACGGCGGCGCGCCGGTCGTCACGGAGGGCGGTCCAAGCGGCGCGGCGCCCATCGCCGGGCTTCTTGGACCACCAGTCGATAGCGGTCTCGGCGCTGACAGATTCGGTGTCGTTCCTGGAATCGATGACGAGCCAGCGGGAGCAGTCGCGGGGTTAGTCGTCCCAGGCGCATAAGGAGTCGTCGGCGCGGTCATGGGCGGCGTCGGCGATGGATTCCCAGTAGTGATGCCCGGTGGAGCGGCCGGCGTCGCGATGCCCGGTGCGGTCGCGCCCGCGGCCGGCGCTGCCGGTCCGATCGTTACCTGCGGCGGCGTTTGCGCCGCCGGCGTCTGATAGCACGGATCGGTTCCCCGAGCGTTCACCGAGCCCGTCGGCGGCGGCGGAATCGTCGTCCGACCGAAGAACGGGTCGTCACGCGTCGACTGGCCGGCGCAGCCAGCGAGGAACAGACCTACCAGAACGAGCGCAGAATAGCGGTACATCGGGGCGATAGATTAGCGATTTCCGCGCCCGTGTCTAGGCCGATTTGCGTGCCGCGGCCCGCATGGCTTCAACCGCTCACCCCGTTCCTATCCCAGCTCCAGCCATTCATACGCGACTATGGGCACCCCAGGGAAGATAGGCATTCCTTAGCGTGGACTATGCTCGCTTTCCGGTGCCGGCTCTTTGAGTTGCGGCATCTGGTACGGCCGATCCGCTCCCGCCACTTTCGGCAACTCGAAGACCACGTTCCCCAGTTCACTCTTCGAGACGGCCGGTCCACACCCGCCAAGCAGCAGCACCGTGATAACGCATCCGAGGGTAATCAATGAGCATCTCAAGCCGTGAGCCTCCCGAACGACGATAGTATACTGATCGATTATACTCTCCCGCCAGTCGCCCGCAAACGCTCCCGGCTGAGCCACGAACGATGAACGCCGTCTCGCTTACCGCTGCACTCAAGGAAGAATCGTCCCGCCTAGGCTTCGACCTGGTCGGTGCGACACCAGCCGTCGAGCCGCCAGACCTCGACCGCTTACGGCAGTGGATTTCGGATGGCTGTGCGGGCGAAATGCGCTACTTCGCCGATCGCCTCGATGCCTATCGCCGTCCCGATCGCCTGCTGCCCGGTGCGAAGAGCGTTCTCATGCTCGGCATGAACTACCGGACGGTCGAGCCGGCAGCCAGTCAAGACCCAGAACGCCCTTCGGGCCGCGTCTCTCGTTACGCCTGGGGCCTCGACTACCACGACGTGATCCGCCCGCGGCTGCATCGGTTGGCCGATTTCCACCGCCAACTCGTGCCGTCCGCCCAGACGCGCGGCGTCGTCGACACGGCCCCGCTGCTCGAACGCCGCTTCGCCCAGCTTGCCGGGCTCGGCTGGATCGGTCGCAACGCAACGCTGATCAACGAGCGGTTTGGCAGTTGGTTCTTCTTGGCCGCCCTGCTGACCACCGAGGAGCTGGCCTACGACGAGCCGACAACGGTTGATCATTGCCGCTCATGCCGCGCCTGCTTGGACGCCTGTCCCACTGGCGCGCTCTGCGGGGCAGCTTCTTGTGGGGCAGGTTGTCAACCTGCCGTGTCTTCCGCGGCAGCTCGCCAACCTCCCCCGCGATACCGTGTGGACGCCCGAAAGTGCTTGAGCTATTTGACGGTCGAATCGCGGGGCCCACTGCCGGCCGAGTTCCGTGCGGTCGCGGGCAATCGGCTCTTCGGGTGCGATGTGTGCCAGGAAGCTTGCCCTTGGAATCGCTCGACGCCGTCAACCGCCGAGCCGGCCTTCCAACCTGCCGCTGGCATGAATCCGGTCGACCTCGTCGAGTTGCAATCCCTCGACGAAGCGGCCTTCCGTCGCCGCTTCCGCAACACGCCCTTGTGGCGTCCCGGCCGAGAAGGCATACTGCGCAACGCCGAGGCACTGCGCGGTGGGAGCCACGGCGATCGGCTATCGCCTTACGGCCCGTAATATCCATCGATCGGCGGCGGCGGTTCAACGCCGGGCAGATCCTCGGCATACCAGTGATCCAGCACGGCCCGCCAGTGGGCCGGCCGGGTGACGGCCACAAAGGCGTCGCGGACTTCTTGGTAGTGCGGATGCAGCCTGGCATACTTGATGCCGAACTTCCGCATCACCCGGCAACAGTGGCTCGGCCCGTAAATCTGCTCGGACAGCCGGTAGTGCTCGGCGATCACATCCCGCTGCTGGTGAAGGCTCGGCGGAAAGACGGGCGGTGGGACGCACGATTGTAGGGTGGGTCGAGCGCAGCGAGCCCCACCATTTTCCAAGTTTGCGTCCAGCGGCTCGCGGTGGGGCTCGCTGCGCTCGACCCA
>JAJFUI010000266.1 GCA_021372555.1 Planctomycetaceae bacterium
TTGACGACGATGTTCCCGAACTGCTCTGGCTCGGTGAGGCGGCCCAGCGCGCTCAGCGTGTGCTGGAACTCCGCGCCGGTCGCGGCGGGAGGCTGATTCAGTTGGCCGGCGACCACCTGATTGTTTTCCTGCTGCACGGCCGTCACCACGTCGCTGGCCGTCATGTTGCGCGACGCGAGTTTTTCCGGGTCGAGCCACGCCCGGGTGCTGTAGTCACGTTCGCCGAGCATCGTAACGTCGCTGACGCCGTCGAGCCGCATCAGTTCGTCGCGGACGTAGATCGTGGCGTAGTTCGAAAGGTAAAGGTCGTCGTACCGGCCGTCGGGCGAGCACAGATTGACGGCCAACAGGATGTTCGGCGTCTTCTTCTTGATGTTGACGCCCTGTTTTTGCACCTGTTCGGGCATCTGTGGCATGGCCAACTGCACTCGATTCTGCACCTGCACCAGCGCAAGCTTCAAATCGGTGCCGAGCTCGAACGTGACCGTCAACACGTAGGCGCCGTCGTTCGTGCATTGCGACGACATGTAAAGCATGTTCTCGACGCCGTTGACCTGCTGCTCGATCGGCGCGGCCACGGTGTCGGCGACCGTTTGCGCGCTGGCGCCCGGGTAAGAGCAGATCACCTGAACGGTCGGCGGCGTGATGTTCGGATACTGCGCCAGCGGCAAGCCGGAGAACGTCACCGCGCCAGCCAATAGAATCACCAGCGACAGCACGCTGGCGAAGATCGGCCGGTCGATGAAAAAGCGAGAGATCACGGTGGGAGTGGGGTGGGCTTCAGTGGCGGTGGGTCTGCAATCTCGGCTATGGCACGCTACTCACGTCCTACGATCGCTGTTTTTCCGCTAGCGTTTTCATTTCGACTTGCTCAGTCTTCACTTCAACGCCGGGCCGGACCCTTTGCAGGCCGCTGACGATGACCTTATCGGTGGCCTTGAGCTCGCCTTCGACGGCTTGCAGGCCGTGGCACGGCTGGCCGACTCGCACCCGACGGTACGCGACCTTGCCATCCGGCTCGACGACGCACACATATTTCTGCCCCTGATCCGTTCCGATGGCCCGTTCGGTGACCAAAAGCACCTTGCGAGGCGGTCCCACGCGAAGCCGCACACGGACAAACAGGCCCGGCGTGAGCAACGGCAGACGATCGGGATAGCTGTACGGATTGGCGAACGAGCCGCGCAGGAGGATCGTGCCAGTCTGCGGATCGACCGTGTTGTTGACGAAATCGAGCGTTCCCTGCAACGGAAATTCGCGGTGCTCATCGTCGGCCAATCCCATGCGAACCGGCACATGCTTAACATCGCGCGACTTGATGACACCAGTTCTAATCAGCTTCTGCAGCCGTAGCAGAGTGGGCTCCTCGACGTCGAAGTAGGCGTACATCGGGTCAATCGACATGACTGTGGTCAAATCCGTCGAGTCGGCGTTGACCAGATTGCCAACCGTGAGCAGCGTGCGGCTGATCTTTCCATCAATGGGCGCGGTGATGCGCGTGAAGCCAAGGTTCAACCGGGCCTGCACCACTTGCGCCTGCGCTGCTTTCAACGCCCCGACGTTTTCCGCCTGCTTGGCAAGGTATTCGTCGTAATCCTGCTGGCTCGCGGCGCCGGTCGAGGCCAGCTTGCGATAGCGAGCCACCTGAATCTCCAGCAGTCTTTTTTCCGCCTGCAACCGCTCGACCAGCGCCAAGGCCTGGTCGAGAATTGCCTGGAACGGCCGCGGATCAATTTCATCGAGCAACGCGTCCTTCTTAACGAAATCGCCGTCGCTGAACGTCACTTTTACAAGATAGCCGCTGACGCGGGCGCGAATGTTTACCTTGCTAACGGCGTCGGTTCGCCCGGTGAATTCCTCTTGGTCCGCCATTTCTTCCGGCACCGGAGAGGCAACGACGACCGTTGGCGTGGGCGGGGCTTTCTTCGATGACGCTTCCTCGCAACCAAGGAACGTCGTCGATCCGACGAGTGCGAAAAGCATCGTGACCGAAGCGTTGGCATATCGAATCATCGAAGGTCCCTCTCGTGCAAACGTGGAATGCGCGCAGTTGCCCGAGAAAGGATATATCGGCCGTTGCCTTTTCCAAACGAGATACGGCGACAATCGGGCACGGATTGGTCGATCCGCACCACACATTCGGCCATTCAGCTAGAAACGGCATAACCGGGCCGAACGGCTCAACGAGAACGCTGATTGAATAACGCACCAAGACGGAGCAGGTCTTCGGAAGAACGCCTGCCTTTTTTTGCGAAACGGAGCGACAAAGACCTGCTCCGTCCCCTTCGCCACCGTTTGCGTCACTGCGCCCTGCGCGCCGTCCCATCGCTGGCGGTCTTGGCTCGCTGGCCGTCCCACCACTGCCGTACCTTCTTCCGGGCTCGGTCGTCGCTGAAGACATAGC
>JAJFUI010000295.1 GCA_021372555.1 Planctomycetaceae bacterium
CAGGGACGAATTGCTCGTCCTCTTTAGCACGCTGCTTCGCGCGCTCCGTGAGCGGGGGCGATTTGTCCGGCGTGGGCTTCTGTTCTTGGTTTTCCACGGGCCGGCCTCCGCGGCTTGGATTTGAGAGGTTGACGCCTCCCCCAGAATTGCCCCCGATGCAACGACACTGATCACCAGCACGTTGTAGACCGGATGCGTCAATGGGCCTTGTGATCGGCGGCCGCGCCGTCAATTGGCCGCTGTCTGTTCACGGTGGTCTGGAGACTACCAGCCAGATTGCGTGTGCCGCCTGTTGACGCGTCGCTGATCGGACGTAGAGAACGGGGCGGCTATCGGCACGGCAGTTGCAGCGCAGATCAGTAAGTTCCCCATGCGGCACTACGATGGAATCGGGGGTATCATGTTTACTTCGATTGCGCGCAAGAACCGGAATTCATATTACCGCCGCCTACTGCGGTGCGAGCCGCTGGAAGAACGCAGTCTGCTTTCTGTCGGCGTCGCCCACCCGATGGCGAGCGGCGTTGGCGACGCCGTTTCGCATGCTGCCGAAATCGGCGTCGCGATCCCCGGCGTTTCCTCGACCGCACGGACCGTTGCGGCAGTCCGCAGCGCGGAGGCTTCGGCTGCCGGCGCGAGTGACGCGGTGAACCCGATGGTTGCGCCGACCATATCCAGCGTGGTTGTCGTTCCGGCGCAAGGGGTAATCACCTGGAACGCTCTGGCCGCGAGCGGGATCGCCAGCAGCAGTTTGACGCTCGATGGAACGCCGGTGCAGGTGCTGGGTCCGTTCGTCAACCCATCCGGCGGCGTGAACTTCAGCGGGCAAATAGGGAACGTCAGCGTTGGAAACCATACTTTCACGATTACGGCGAATGATAATCTCGGCAACACGGCGCAGTTCACCAGCTCGTTTGACGTGACATCGGTTGGCCCAACGATTTCGAGCGTCGTGACGGTTCCGTCTCAGGGGATAATCACGTGGAACGCGCAGACGCCCGGCACGATTTCCAGCACCACGTTGACAGTGGATGGGACGCCAGCCATTCAGATTTTGGGCCCGTTCGTCAACCCAACCGGCGGCGTGAACTTCAGCGGCTTTTTCGGCAGCGCCACGACTGGTGGCCACACTTTCACGATCACTGCCACCGACAGTTTTGGCAACTCTTCGCAATTCAACGGCACGTTCAATGTGCTGTCCGCGGGCCCAACGATTTCCCAGATTGCGGTGGTTCCCGCGCAAGGGCTAATCACATGGAACGTTCAGGCCGGGAGCGGCGTGGCGAGCGCCTCGCTGTCGGTTGATGGCACGCCGGTGACCCAGCTTGTCGGCCCGATGCCCACGGCGGCGGGCGGAGTCAACTTCGCCGGGTTGTTCGGAAGCCTACCGGCCGGAGGCCACACGTTCACCATTACCGCCACCGACAACTTGGGAGACTCCACGCAGTCGACTGGGTCGTTTCTTGTGCAGTCGACGGGGCCTACAATCTCCGGCGTCGTAGTTGTTCCCGCGCAGGGAATTATCACATGGAACGTCCAGACTCCCGGGACACTGGTGACCAATACCCTAGCGATCGATGGTGTACCCGTGACACAGGTTTCAGGACCGTTTTCCTCCACGACCGGCGGCGTCAACTTTAGCGGTTTCTTCGGGGCATTGGGAACCGGCGGGCACACGTTCAGCATCACAGCCACCGACAATTTCGGCAATTCGTCGCAGTCGACCGGCGTGTTCACCGTCGTGTCGGTTGGGCCGACCATTTCCAGCGTCGTTGTTGTCCCACCGCAGGGGCTGATTACATGGAACGTGCAGTCGCCCACCGGCGTGGCAAACGCCTCGCTTTCGGTCGACGGCACGCCAGTAACGACGGTATTCGGGCCGTTCATCTCCGCGTCGGGCGGCGTGAACTTCAGCGGTTTCTTCGGCACCCGAACGGTCGGCGCGCACACTTTCACGATTACGGCGACTGACACGCTCGGCCGTTCGTCGCAGTCGACGGGCACATTTGTCGTGGCGAACGTCGGCCCAACGATTTCGAGCGTGGTCGTAGTCCCGGCGCAGGGACTGATGACGTGGAACGCCCAGGCCCCGAGTGGCATCGCGGCGAGCAGCCTGACGATTGATGGCGTGCCCGTCATCGACGTCCGCGGACCGTTTGTGTCAACAACGGGTGGGGTGAACTTTGCCGGCATTTTCGGAGGTCTGTCCACCGGGATACACACCTACAACATTTTCTCGACAGACAACGCCGGCAATTCATCGCAGTCAACAGGGTCTTTCCTTGTGTAAGGTGCGGGACGCAACGCGGTTGATCGCTTGACTCTGCGAGAGACGCCGCAATAATGTTAATGGTGAGGCCCATCCTTAACAGGCGGTTAGGTAACTAACCAATACTGGTCGCAGGGTGGGTCTTGCCGTTTCTTGCTCGCCTCATCG
>JAJFUI010000126.1 GCA_021372555.1 Planctomycetaceae bacterium
ATGATACTGACACACATCTTGATGCGTTTGCTTAACGCGGAAGACGCGGTGGCGAGCTCCTGACAACGAGAGCCATTCCTTACCGGGACGATCATGCGTTTCGCTGAATACCGGAAACTCGTCCACGCCGACGGATATCGCTACTTTGGCCGAATGGGGTTTGGAACTTTCTGTCGGGGGCTGTTTAACCAGGGCTTCAAGTACACCTTTTGGATGCGAACTTGCGCCTACCTGCATGGTTCGGCGATTGGGCGATGGACGATTTATCCCCTGGCATGGATGCTACAGCAGCATTACTCACTTAGGTGCGGCATCGTAATTTCTCACCGCACTCAGGTTGGCGGTGGGCTGCGAATGGGACATTGTGGCAGCATCGTTGTCAACGCTTACGCCGTTATCGGAAAGAACTGCGATCTTTCTCATGACGTCACGATTGGTGTTATTCCCCGCGGCCCAAAGAGAGGAACGCCACAAATCGGCGACAACGTCTATATTGGTCCTGGGGCCAAGATACTTGGCAACGTAAGAATTGGCGACCATGCGGCCATCGGAGCCAATTGCGTGGTGACCAAAGATGTTCCCGACTATGGCGTCGTTGTCGGGGTGCCGGGCCGGGTCATTTCCCTTAACGGTTCCAAAGAGTACGTCACGAACACCGAGTACGAACAGAGTGCCGCTTGTCACGCCGACACCACGAAACGGTGAAAGTCCGGCAACAGACGCCGGACTGGGAGTTCGCATGAGACTGCTTTACGTCACGATGTCGATGCCGTTTGGCCCCGGGGAGGCGTTTTTCATCCCCGAGGTAAACGAGTTGCGCCGCCAAGGCCACGAATTGCTGATCGTTCCCCGATCGCCTCGAGGCACAAGAGTCGTCAACGGCGACGCAAAGGGCCTTCCCGCCCTGACGTTGCGACGCCCTGTCATTGCCCTCGACATCGCTGGCGGTGCTATCGCCGAACTATGCACGCATCCGTTCGCTTCCTTGCGCGTGTTCGGGGTTCTCTTTAAGAGCAGGAACCCACTGACGTTCGCTAAGAACCTCATCGTGTTTCCCAAGGGGCTTTGGCTGGGCCGGCTCGCTAATCGCTGGAAGGCGGACCACATTCATGTCCAATGGGGACTGACCACGGCCACGATGGGCCTCGTGGCTAGCCGCGTTTCGGGAGTTCCTTGGAGTTGCACGGTGCATCGCGGCGACATCATCGCGAACAACCTGCTCACGGTGAAGGCCCGGGAGGCCCAGTTCTTTCGCGTCATTTCCGAGGACGGCGTCGCGCTGGCGGCGGAAACGTGCGGACGCTCGCTCGAGGGAAATGTCATTGTGTTGCATCTGGGCGTCGACTGTCCCAACCATGAGCCGCCCTTGCGTTCTCTGCATGAGCCGCCGGTTCTCATGTGTCCGGCGCACCTGATCGAGCGCAAGGGACAACAGTACCTGCTCGAGGCGCTCGACATCTTGCGCCGCCGAGGCCGGCGAGTTCGCCTTCTTTTGGCCGGGGAGGGCGACATGCGGTCCTTCCTCGAGTCGTTGACCGCCCGGTATGGCTTGAATGACGCCGTGCAATTTATGGGGCAGGTGGGCCATAGCGATCTGCTTCGGCTCTACCAAGGCGGAGAAGTCGACATGGTTGTTCTGCCGACGCTTCACGAGGGCATTCCTGTCTGCCTGATGGAAGCTATGGCGCATGGCGTACCGGTGGTCTCAACCCGGACCGGCGGAATACCAGAACTGCTTCGCGATGGCGCGGGAATATTAACGCCAATGCGAGATCCGCCGGCCTTGGCCGATGCCATTGAAGGGCTGCTGGGTGACTCTGAGAAGAGGGCCCGGCTTGTCCAAGTCGGTTGGCGGCGGGTCGCCGACGAATTTTCGGTCGAGGCAGTGACCAACGCACTGGTAAAACACATCCCTAACGGCAACTGATGACACCCGAGAATACAAATCCAATGGTTTCCGTCGTCGTTCCTTGCCGGAACGAGGTGAAGTGGATAGGGCCGTGCCTGGAGTCCATTCTTGCCAACGATTTTCCGAAAGAGCAGTTGGAAGTGCTTGTAGTCGACGGGATGAGTGACGACGGAACGCGACCGATCGTCGAGGATTTCTCCCGGCGATATCCTTTCGTCCGCATGATCGACAATCCGCGAAGGATCACGCCCGTGGCGTTGAACGTCGGAATTGCGGCGTCACATGGAAGCGTCATTGTCCGCATGGATGCACACGTCGATTACCCGACGCATTACATCTCCCGGCTGGTGCATTGGCTCGAAACGAGCGGCGCCGACGTCGTGGGCGGACAGTGTCACACTTGCCCTGCAAATGGTTCGACGCTGGCCAAGGCGATCGCCCTGGGGATGTCGCATCCATTGGGCGTAGGCAATTCCCATTTCCGCATTGGCTCGACAGAGCCGCGCTGGGTCGATGCGACTCCGCTGGGATGCTTCCGGCGGGACGTCTTTGATCGCATCGGGCTGTTCGACGAGGAATTGATTCGCAATCAGGACGACGAAATCGAATTGCGATTGATCCGGGCGGGCGGACGCGTGCTCCTGGTCCCGGACGTCGCGTTCCGCTACTACACCCGCGATTCACTCCGAAAGCTCTGGCGAATGTACTATCAATACGGCTACTTCAAGCCGCTGGTGGTGCGAAAGGTCGGGCGGCTGATGACGGCCAGGCAGCTCGTTCCGGCCGTTTTCGTGCTGAGCCTTGTGGTGGCGGCACTGGCTGCGCCCTGGAGTTGGGTGGCCGTGTGCATGTTGGCCGCGATTGTGCTGGCCTACACCGCGGCAATCATCAGCCTAGGCGCAGCGCCAGCCATCCGGCAAGGACTCGGCTGTTCGTTTTGGCTTTGTGCCGTGTTCCCAACGCTGCACATGAGCTACGGATTGGGCTATCTCAAGGGCGTCCTCGACTTCATGATCTTTCGTCGTCGCGCTTCCGGGCAAGGCGACGCGACACCGATAACCAGATAGCCAGGCAGCCACCATCTCCTTGAGCATTGGCATCGTTATGACAGCAAACCGAGAGGCAATTTCCGGCATCAGTTTGGCGGAATACGTTGCCGCGTTGAGCGATGACGGCGCAACCGTTGTCCCGGGCGCCGACGGGACTTATTGGCGATCCGCCGAACGACTCTCTTTGGAACGCTTGCCGACGAGGTGTCTCGACGAGCCGTCGCAGGACGAGGTCCGCAACGCCCTCAGGCGGACGCGAACGGCCGTCGCAACCTATAACCGGCACGCCGACGCATCGCATCCGCAAAACGCTTGGCTCTATCTTTGCCAGAATCAAGATTATCGCGTCGAGAATCTGGAATCGGCCGCCCGCCGAGATGTGAGGAGGGCCTTGCGTGAGTTTCGCTTCGAAATGGTGGACATATCGAGGCTTCTCCAAGACGGCGCCGCGGCATTTTGCGAAACTCGTTCGCGGCTAGGATTGTCGGATGGCGTACCAGAGGCGTTTCAAAAACACTTTCGGAGGTTTCTGGATAAACCGGACAGTCAGATCATAGCTGCGTGGAGAGATGGCGAGGAAAGCGGCCCCTGCCTCGCGGCCTTCATGAGTGTGTCAATCGTCGAACGGTGGGTGACGATTGCGGCGTACTCGCGAACCGCGTACCTTCGCTACTGTCCCAACAATGGATTGCTCCACTACGCAATGGAGCACTTCCTGACGCAACATAAACTGCAAGGCCTTGACTACGGTCTTAGTTCTATTCAAGAGGTCGGCAAGGCTGACACCCTACACCGGTTCAAAGTGCGGATGGGATTCGAGGCCATCCCCGTGCATCGCGCCTTCGTGTTTCACCCCCTTCTGCGGCCGTTGGTAAATCCTCTAACGTTGTGGGGGCTGAGGACCTGCGCGCGGGTGCATCCGTCCAGCCGTAGATTGCGCAAGGCCGCCGGCCTGTTGGCCGCGCATCTCGGAAGGCACGAACCGCCTACCACCCACCACGGCGATCAACACGATACAGGCAACGCTCACGACGGACCGGCAAAGCACGAATGATACCGCGACACGCACCGCCGTTCAGCCTGCACACACTGATTGCGACCGCGCTGTTTCGCCGCTCGCTCAGAGGCGACGAGTGGGAAATCGCTTGCGCCGAGATGCTTAACGTACGACACGCATTGCTGCTCCCAAGCGCTCGTGCAGGAATCCTGCTGGCAATAAGGGCTGTCAAGGAGCCAGACACCCTGGTCGTCGGACCGGCATACGTGTGCAACGTCGTCCATGAAGCCATGATTCTTTCGGGCGCAAGCGTTCGGTTCGTGGACTGCGCGGCGGACGGGTTTCTGATGGATGCACCGCCTGCGACGATCGGCAGGCCGTGGGTCCACGTTCTTAGCGACATTTACGGTTTGCCATGTGCTAGAGCGGCATCGTTGCCCGAGGGGACTGCTCCGCCAAGCTTGCGTCTCTGGGACATGGCCATGACCGTTCCGCAGGCCGGCACGTTTTCCCACCTCGGATCAGGCGACGCGGCCTTGCTAAGCTTCGGCCTCGGCAAGTGTCTGTACGCTGGGTGGGGAGGCGCACTGCTGTCGAACGACACGAATCTGATGGATCGCATACGCGACGAACGAAATCGCTTAGTGGTTAACGACTGCGCCGCGGCCCGGCTCCGCCACGGTCTGTCTGTGCTGGCACGAACGACGGCGCACACCCGTTGCGCGTACGCGCTCGGACGGATGGTCGCCGATCGGCGGAACGCCCGTCGTCAGGCCGGCGCTCGCAAGGAAGCAACAACGGCATCGGCCGATGCCGGGCGTCTGGACCGACTCGAGCGCGAGTGGACGGAGCCGATGACGCCCTTGAACCGCAAACTAGCCAGGGAAAACCTCCGCCGATCTGCCGAGAGCGCGATGCTTCGACGTCGCCAGGCCGAGCAATATCGCCGGCGTCTCGAACCGTTAGGCATCGTCCGCGGAATTCCGCCAAATGCGCTGCCCCAGAGTCACTTTCCCATCTGCGTCGCAGCCACACGGCGGGCGGGCGTGCGAACATTCCTGCAGCAACACGGCGTCGACACGGCAATGTTTTTCCCATTTCCGTCACGGCTCCGACGAGCCGACTATCCCAATGCGGCCACGGCGTCCACGGAAGTCATCTTGCTGCCGCTGGGCGAACTGTTGCGGCTGAACGAGGCGGATGTCGTTGCAAAGTATGTGGAGCAAGCCTTGCTCGCGGTCCCGACGCAAGAAACACCGTCCGGCGCAGTGTAGAATGAAACGGCTCTTTGATGTTACTGTGAGCGCCGTCGGCCTGGCAATGCTTACGCTGCCAATGTTGTTGGTGGCCCTGCTCATTAAACTGACTTCGCGTGGGCCTGTGTATTTCCGCCAAGAGCGAATGGGACGCGCCGGCCGGCCGTTCGTGATCCTGAAGTTTCGCACCATGGTCCAAGACGCGCCGTCCAAGGGCGGGCCGATCACCTTTGGCGCCGACCCGCGGATTACACGAGTCGGCCACTGGCTGCGAATGACCAAGTTCGACGAATTGCCCCAGCTAATCAATGTCTTTCGCGGCGAAATGAGCCTTGTCGGCCCTCGCCCGGAAGTTCGCCGCTATGTCGAAATGTTTGCCGATGACTACGCTGAAATACTGACGGTTCGTCCGGGAATCACCGACCTCGCGTCGATCAAGTACCGCGACGAAGCCACGGTGCTGGCCCAGGCCGCAAACCCGGAACAAGAGTACGTGCGCCGGGTGCTTCCTGAAAAGATTCGACTCGCCAAGGAGTACGTCCGGCGGTCCTCCCTTTGGTTCGATCTAAAGTTGATCCTGTTGACATTTGTAGCGCTTTTTCATACCGGCGGAGATGCTCCCCCGGCCAGCGGAAGCGCGCCAGCAACTCACACTTCCGAGCAGTAACGCCATGACTGAACACGACAAAGCGGCGGTGTTTTTCGATCGGTTCGCCCAGACGTTTGACACGCTCTACGAAGGGAAACGCGGGCGGCTGATGCGGTTTATCGACAAGCATTTCCGCAGCGACATTTACATCCGATTCGCGAAGACCTTCGAGGTATTCGGCGATCTGACGGGCAAAACCGTTGTCGACATCGGTTGCGGTTCGGGCGTCTACGCTATCGAGGCCCTGCGCCTTGGCGCCCAGCGAGTCGTGGCGTTGGACCCCGCGCCCGGCATGTTGGATTTGGTTCGCACCAGACTGAAAGAGACGCAACTGCTCGATCGATGCGAGCTTATCCTGGGAGCATTCCCCGAAGTGATGCCGCCGCAGGGCGACCACGCGATCGTCATGGGCGTGCTGGACTACGTGAAAGATGCCGGGGCCTTTTTGCGAAGCCTGCGGAAGGTAGTGCGGACGTCCGCGGCGGTGTCTTTTCCCAGCAAGCATTGGCTCCGAACGCCGCTGCGGAAGGTGCGATACCGAATGCGGAATTGCCCCCTCTACTTTTATGACGTGCCGCAAATCAAGGCTTTGGGGCGTGAGGCCGGGTTCGCTTCGGTCGAGGTCTACAAGATACCCGGCGCGGGAATGGACTACCACGTCGCCCTGCGGCTGTAGAGACTCGTTGGACAAATGACAACCTGCGTACCGCGTACTGCACGAATGGCTAAAGTAACTCACGCTTTCTCGATGGACGTTGAAGGCTTCGCCGAAAGCATGGCGGAATCTTTCCGCGTCCCGCCCGAGATGATGGGCGGGCAAGAGGAACTCGACGAAATCCAGAGGAACGTTGACGAAACCCTCGAGTTCCTGGAATCGCGATCGGTGAAAGGGACGTTCTTCGTGCTGGGAAGAATTGCCGTAAAACTGCCAAAGCTCGTCCGCAGAATCGCCGAGTGTGGCCACGAGATCGCCTCGCATAGTCACGAACACCTGCGACTGTACAACTTATCGCGGCAACAGGTTCAAGATTCGCTGGCCGGCTCACGCAAGGCCTTGGAAGATGCCTCGGGAACGCCGGTCAAGGGTTTCCGCGCCCCCGACTTCTCCATCAACGCGCAGACGCTTTTCATCTTCGATCTAATTCAAGAGGCGGGTTATCAATACGATTCATCGGTTTATCCCATCGCCGGACACGATGTGTACGGAATCGCGGGAACGGAGCGATGGATTCATCGTTTGGAGAACGGCTTGATCGAGTATCCGCTAAGCACGGCCGAGATCGCTGGGCGACGGCTGCCCGCGCTGGGTGGCGGCTATTTTCGCCTCTATCCGTTGCCGCTCACGCGATGGGTGTTGCGATCGTATGAGAAAGCAGACAAACCGGCGATGTTTTACATCCATCCTTACGAACTGGGCAATATTTGCCCGGGGGTCCCTGGCCTGTCTCGAAGTCGAACATTTCGGCATTACGTCAATCGGAAAAGGACCAAGGCGCGTTTCGACAAGCTATTCCGCCGACATCGCTTCGGACGCGTCGATGAGGTGTTGCGCGATCGCGGATTCTTGGCCGCTGCAAGATAGTTTTTTTGGCTCCAATTTCTGAAAGCTTGATTATGGCTTCGGCTTCGCAGTCCAACTCAGTTCCAGTCCCTTTCTTTCGTCCCTCGATCACCGATGCTGAAATCGACGAGGTCGTGGCGTGTCTCCGGTCCGGCTGGCTCACCACCGGGGCTCGCTGCAAGCAGTTTGAAACGGAGTTTGCCAAACAAACGGGGGCGAAGCACGCGGTGGCCGTCAACTCCGCCACGGCAGCCTTGCACCTCGCCGTCGATGCCCTGGGCCTCGGGCCGGGCCAGGCGGTGCTTGTGCCGACGATGACCTTTGCGGCCACCGCCGAGGTGGTCCGTTACCAGGGCGCCGTCCCTCTCCTGGTCGATTGCGACCCGGTCACGCTGAACCTCGATCTGGCCGATGCACAGCGAAAGATCGAGCAACTGCGAGCCGGCCAACTACCGCTCGACCGCGGCCTTCAAGTCGTCGGCATCATCCCGGTGCATGTCGGCGGGCTGATGATGGATATGGACGAGGTGCAGGCCTTCGCCACTCGGCACGGACTGTGGGTGGTTGAGGACGCCGCACACAGCTTCCCCGCGGCGTATCGGACGGCAAGTGTCGACCCTAGTGACACCGCGCAAAACAAGCCTGTCAACGCCGGCGTTCTCCCCGACGGCGAAGCGACTCCGCAGGCCGACGACCTCTTTAGAGAACCGCGGCCGAACGGCTGGCGGCGTTGCGGCGAGAGCACCTCGGCGGTGAGTTGTTTCTCCTTCTATGCAAATAAGACGATCACCACTGGCGAAGGCGGGATGGCCACCAGTGGCGATGAAGCCCTGGCTGCGCGGATGCGACAAATGTCGCTCCATGGCCTGTCACACGACGCCTGGAAGCGATATTCGGGCAATCACGCCTGGGACTATCGCATTGTGGCGCCTGGGTACAAGTACAATCTTACCGACATTGCCGCGGCCATCGGTATCCATCAACTTGCCCGGGCGGAGGAATTGCGACTGGAACGCCAGGCGATCGCGAGGCAATACCGCGAGCAATTGGCCGACGTCGAGGAGATCGAGTTGCCGCTGGACCCCGCCGACCGCATCCACTCGTGGCACTTGTTCCCAATTCGATTGCGGCTCGAAAAGCTTGCGATGGACCGAAACGCGTTTATGGTGGAGCTTCGCGATCACGGCATCGGCTGCTCGGTGCATTGGCGACCGCTGCACCTGCACCCCTATTACGAAGAGACCTTCGCCTGGCGCCCGGAGCATCTTCCTGTGGCGTCATCCCAGTGGCCGCGGATCGTGAGTCTGCCGTTGTTTCCAGGCATGAGTGACGCCGAGCGGCAGCGAGTGGTTAAGGTTGTGCGAGAGTTGTGTGCGTGATCAAGCCTTGCGAGCGTGGAGTGCGCTGGTTACTTTCCCAAATACGATGACTTTCTCCACATGAGACGGCAATGAGCGGACCTGTAGTGTGGCCCGACGGCAAGCGATTCGCCTTCACGATCTTCGACGACACCGATGGCTCGACGCTCGACAACGTTGGCAGCGTGTACTCGTTTCTTGCCGACCAAGGATTTCGGACGACGAAATCCTGTTGGGTGTTCAACGGCGACCGGAGCAAGGGGAAGCATCCCGGTGAAACACTCGACGACGAGCGATACCGCCGGTGGCTTGTCGGCTTGCATAAGCAAGGTTTCGAGATTGGTTGGCATGGCGCCACGTGGCACGGCTCGCCGCGCGAGCGAACCGCCGAGGCATTCGACCGTTTCATGGAAATCTTCGGCGAAAATCCTCGCACAGGCGCCAATCATGCGTCCAACGGCGAGTGCATTTACTGGGGGAGCGCCCGACTGACCGACTGGCGACAATCGGTCTACAACATTCTGACACGGTATCGGAACTATTCGCGTTTTCGCGGCCATATCGAGGGCGATGAGCACTTTTGGGGCGATTTGTGCCAATCGCGAATCAAGTATTACCGAAACTTTGTCTACCAGGATGTAAACACGTTGAAGATGTGCCCCTTCATGCCGTACCATGATCCGGCCCAGCCCGACGTCAATTTCTGGTTCTGCTCCTCGGACGGCGACAAGGTAGACCGATTCAACCGCTGCCTCTCCGAAGCGGCGCAGGATCGACTGGAGGCCGAAGGCGGGGCATGCATCATGTACACGCATTTTGCCTGGGGATTTGGCGATAACGGACGCATTCAGCCACGATTCAAATGGCTGATGGAGCGGCTCGCCAAAAAGGGCGGCTGGTTCGTTCCCGTCGCCACAATGTTGGATTACTTGCAAAAGGTAAACGGACAGCACGAGATTACGCGGCGACAGCGTCGGCGGATGGAACGCAAATGGCTGTGGCAAAAACTATTTGTCGGCACAGACTGATTGGAACAAAGCGTCGGAGACCGATGAAAATCGCCATTAAGGAATTCGGTGAGGAGCATGTTGCGGCCGTGCGGCAGTTTAATTGCCGCCTCAAGGCCGGCGGCGCTACGCTCTGCTTTCCGGAATCGCCAATTCCCGAATGGCTGCCAAAGTCTCCCGGGCGGAAGGTCTTTCAGGAGCACTACCTCGCCATCGACGAGGGCGGCGATGTTCGGGGAGCGTACACGCTCAAACATCAGGAGTTTTGGATCAAGGATCGCGTTGTATCGATTGCCGACTTCCGACTACCCATCTCGGAAGGCATCATCAATAGGCGGTATGCCAGCGTGGCCGTGCAATTGCTTCGCGATGCGCTCGCCAGGCAGCCTCTGCTCTTTGGCTTGGGCATGGGAGGCTACGACGAGCCCGTGGCGCGGCTGCTCCAAGCCGCGGGTTGGAGCATGCATACCGTACCGTTCTTCTTCCGAATAATTCGCCCGGTTCACTTCCTTCGAAACATCACCTATTTGCGGCGCAGTCGTGCAATGCACGGCGTGTTAGACGCGTTGGCCTTAAGCGGAATCGGGAGTCTTGGCGTTCGCACCGTCCAGGCTTTTCGTCGCCGGGTCCGGCCGGACCTGACGGTTGACGTAAAAGAGGTCAAGGATTTCAACGGTTTCGCCGATCGGCTCTGGGAAACTTGCCACAGTCAGTACGGCATGACAGCCGTGCGCAATGACGAGACCATGCAGGCCCTCTATCCTGAGGATGACCCGCGATTTACTCGACTCGAGGTGAGCGATCGGGGGCGTCCCCTGGGCTACGCCGTCCTCATCAATACGGCACACACGGGGCACAAGTATTTTGGCGACATGCGGCTAGGCTCCATCGTAAGCTGCTTCGGCCATACCGACTCCACAGCCAACGTCGTCTCGGCGGCTGCTGAACACCTCGAATCGCAAGGCGTCGATCTAATCGTCTCCAACCATTCGCACGTCGCTTGGCAACAAGGATTCCGCCGCGCCGGATTCCTCTCGTGGCGTTCGAACGTCATCTTTGCGGCTTCAAAGGCTTTGACCGAGATGCTCAGTCGCGCTGGCGTCACCAACGAGCAACTGCACTTCAACCGGGGCGACGGCGACGGCCCCGTCAATCTGTAACCAACGCGGTAACCATCACTGCATTTCGACAAATGCCCGACTCGCTGCCCAACCGTTGTCCGAACGTCGTGAGTTGCGATGATTCCGGCGAGAGAGTCTTGGCGGTCGTCATTCCCGCCTTCAACGAAGAGCGGACCCTGGCGACGGTCCTCACGCAGGTCGACGCACTGCCTTACGTGCAAGAAATCATCGTGGTCGATGATGCGTCGACGGACCGAACGGCGGCGGTGGTCGAGTCGTTCCCGTCGCCTCGCGTGCGGCTTCTGCGTCAGCCGTCCAACCAGGGCAAGACAGCCGCGGTTCGACGAGGCATAGCGGAAGTGACCAGCCCGCTGTGCATCATTCAGGACGCCGACCTGGAATACGACCCCCGAGACATTTCAGCCGTCATCTGTCCGCTCTTGGAGGGCAAGGCGGACGTCGTCTATGGCAGCCGATTTCTCGTAAGCCGAGCCAGCCGGGTGCTCTACTTCTATCATTACCTGGCCAACCGGATGCTGACGTTCTTTAGCAATCTGCTGACGAACGTCAACATGACCGACATCGAAACCTGCTACAAGGCGTTTCGGACGCCGATCATCCAGCAGATTCCGCTCACCAGCAAGGGTTTCGGCATGGAGGTCGAAATCACAGCAATGGTCTGCCACACCAAGTCGCGGATCTACGAAGTGCCAATCTCCTACTACGGGCGAACGTACGAGGAGGGCAAAAAGATCGGCTTCCGCGACGCGGTTGACGCGATCTGGTACATCTTGTATTACAATGTTATTCGTCGTCGCAGCCACGCGTTTCGCAAGTACGTTACAGCGATCAACCAGTGGCTGGGCGACCAGGCAACATCAGCGGAAACGGAACAGACATCATGACGTTGACTGATCGCGTCGCAGCAATTTTCGAGAAGGTCTTCGGTATCGAGGCGTCGACCTTCTCGCCAACACTGGCTCCCGAAGATGTTTTGCGATGGGACTCGCTCGGCCACATGACGTTGGTCATGGAGCTCGAAGACACGTTCGGCGTTCACTTCGACGTCGACGAGTTGACCGAATTGAACTCCGGCGGTCGCGTGATCGAAATGCTCCGCGCGAAAGGAGTGAAGGATTAGCGTGCTAGCGAACGCGGCCGAAGCCATTCTCTCCGGTGGGCGACCTGACGATCCCGCGATTCTCCACGGTGATCGGCGGCTCAACTTCGCAGAGCTTCGGGCCGCCGTCTGTGGGTGGGGACAATTGTTGGCAGCGGCAGACCGCGGCGCACGCGTTGGGCTGCTGGCGGAAAACGGCCCGTTTTTTGTCGCCGCCTACCTCGGCGCCATTCGGGCTGGCCTCTGCGCTGTCCCCCTCCCGACCGATTGCAGCGAGGCGGCATTCAGCCGAATCGTCGCCTCGACAGGCATCAAACGGTTGCTGGTGTCCGCCCGTCTGCATGGCCGAATTTCACCGTGGGCCAACCGCCTTGGGATTGAGACCTTAATGGAGTCGCCGGTCCCGCCGCAGGCCGACCCATGGAGTTGCCCGCCTGCTGACGTCGATCCACGCGCCGACCTGGCCGCCATCATGTGGACGTCGGGATCGACCGGCGAACCCAAGGGCGTCATGGTTACGCATCACAACATTCTCGTCAACACCGCGGACATTGTCGGCTATACCGGCATCGGACGCGATGACCGGGTGATGGCCATCCTGCCATTTCATTACTGCTTCGGAACATCGCTGCTGCACACGCACTTGATGGCAGGCGGCTCGCTGGTCATCAACAACCGCTTCCTGTTTCCGGAAAAAGTGCTCGACGAGATGCAGGAAAAGTCTTGCACCGGATTCGCCGGGGTGCCGGCCACCTACCAGATTCTGCTCCGCAAGACGCGTTTCTCACAGCGGCAGTTTCCTGCACTCCGATGGTTGCAGCAAGCGGGCGGACGGCTGCCAAGCCCGTTGATTCAGGAGATTCGAAAAGCCCATCCGACCGTCAAGCTGTTCGTGATGTATGGCCAGACCGAAGCCACCGCGCGATTGAGCTATCTCCCGCCAGATCGGTTGGATGACAAGCTCGGTTCGATCGGCCGTGGGCTGCCGCACACCCGCCTCGAAGTTCTCAAGGCCGACGGCGTGCCCGTAACGCCGGGCTCGGACGAGGTCGGCGAAATTGTCGCGTCGGGCGAGAACATTACGCCGGGCTACTGGGCCGATCCCGCCGAAACGGCCCGATACTTCCGTGACGGCCGACTTCACACCGGCGACATGGCCCGAGTCGACGGCGACGGCTTCCTTTTCGTCGTCGAGCGGGCACGCGACTTCATCAAACCAATGGGCCACCGCGTCAGCCCCAAGGAAATCGAGGAGGTCCTGGCCGAATTGCCCGAAGTGGTCGAGGCAGCAGTGATCGGCGTCCCCGACGAACTCTGGGGCGAAGCGATCAAGGCCTACGTCGTCATCGCCCGGGCCGGCCAACTGGACGTCGAGCAGGTAAAGGCCCATTGCCTGAAACGGCTGCCGAATTACAAGGTTCCACAGCACGTCGAATTCGTCGCCGCTCTGCCGAAAACCGTCAACGGCAAGGTGGACAAAGGGACGCTCCGGTGCAAGAACAAATCGACGCGCTAATCCACGGGCCGCAGTACGCGACGCCGCAGGCCGAGAAAGACGCCCGGCTGGCGCCGTTGCTGCGCACGCTGTGTCGCGACGTCGCGGATCGCTGTCCGCCGTATCGCCGGTTCCTCGATCACTTTGGCGGCGATGCCGAAAGCTGGCATGCCCCCGCGGACGTTCCGCCGCTGCCGGTGTCGATGTTCAAACAGTTTCTGTTGAGCGCCGTTCCGCCGGAAAAAGTGGTGCGCGAACTGCGATCATCATCCACCACCGGCCAGCAGCCTAGCCGGATTACCGTGGACAAGACGACGGCGTTCCGGCAATCCCGCGCACTGGTGTCGATCCTAAAGGAGCACCTGGGGAAAGAACGGCGGCCTTACCTGGTGCTCGACGCGGGAGACGTGGTTGCCGCTGGTGACAGCCTCACGGCCCGTGGCGCGGCGATCCGCGGGGTCGGCAATTTTGCGTCGGAGACGGTTTTTGCCCTCGATCGGACCGGCGATGGCGGCTTGGTGGCCAATTGGGAGCGAATCGGCGACTTTTTCGCCCGCCACAACGGCCAACCGGTGCTGGCGTTCGGCTTCACGTTCATGGTGTGGACGCAGTTCACGATGGAAGCCGAGCGACGCGGCGCGAACTTCCACGCGTCAGACGCCGTGTTGCTCCATTCCGGCGGCTGGAAGAAGCTCGCATCGCAGGCCGTCTCCAAGGAGGAGTTTAACCGCCGCACGGCCGCCGTTCTTGGCACGCAGGCCGCTCGCGTGCTGGACTTTTACGGAATGGTGGAACAGGTCGGCACCGTGTTCGTCGATTGCCCGTGCGGCAACAAACACGCCCCGGCGTTTGCCGACGTGATCCTGCGGCGCCCGCTCACGCTTCAGCCCGTCGCCGTCGGCGAATCAGGCATCATCGAGGTGCTCAGCGTGCTGCCGAGCAGCTATCCCGGCCAGGCGTTGATGACCGAGGACCAGGGCGTCTTGCTGGGCGTGGACGATTGCCCCTGTGGCCGAAAGGGAAAGTACTTCCGCTTCACTAGCCGCATCGAGCGCGCCGAGATTCGTGGCTGCGGTGACACGTTCGCCCACAACAGAGAGCTGCGATGAGCGTCTTGCGAATAACAGCTAAGGGAACCGAGCCGGCCGGCGAAAGCCTTGGCCCGCTCATCGAGCGGCTCAGGCAACACCGCGACCGACTTGCGTGCACGCCGGTCGACCGGCTCCTAGCGTTGTTCGACAACTTTGCCGGGCGATTGCTCCGCGACCCTCGCACCAGCCGGCTGGAAGGGGCCATGTTCCTTTCGGCCTGGCTCCGGCGGTCCAATCTCGAACAACTGCTCGCGCTCAACCTCGGTGGCAACCTCGCCCACCTCGATGGCTTCGTCCCGCAGGGACGCAACTACCTGGCCGCCAAGCCGCATGGGCTGGTGGCAATGTGGATGGCCGGCAATGTGGCCACGCTGCCGATGTTCTCGCTCGTGCCGGCGCTGCTGGCCAAGAATGTCTGCCTGGTCAAGCTAGCGCTGCCGGATCCCAGCGGCATGGACCAGTTGCTCGCCGTGCTGGCGGAGTCAGAAGCCGAGGGGCTCCGCGGCGTCGATCTGCTCGATGCCGTGGCCGTCGTCTGGTTCGACTACCACGAGCAACGGCTCAACGAGGAAATGTCGCTGGCGGCCGACGCTACGCTCGTCTGGGGTGGGACCGACGCCGTGCGAGCAATCGGACTGCTGCCACGCCGGGAGCATTGCATTCAAATCGTCTTTGGACCCAAGTATTCGATTGGCCTCATCGGTCGCAAGGAACTTGAAAACGACGCCGGCCTCGAATCGGCCGTCGCGGCGATTGTCCGCGACGTGGCCATTTTCGATCAGCGGGCGTGCTCCGCGCCGCAGACGATCTTTGTCGAGCGCAGCGACCGCCGCTCGTTGCGGCAAGTCGGCGAGATCTTCGCCCAGCAGTTCGCCCGGCTGCCGGCCAAGCCGGATTTGGATGCCTACACCGCCTCGCGGATTCTCAACGTCCGCGCCGCCTACGCCTTGGATGCCTCGAAGGACGTAATCGCCTCGACCGACGGGGCAAACTGGACCGTGTGCATGGATCGCGGCCCCAGCTTGAAGGAGGCGGTCCAATCCCGCACGGTCTTCCTGACCGAGATCGACTCGTGGCAGGACATCCTTCCGCTTTTGAGCCCGAAGATTCAGACGGTCGGGCTGGCGTTGGGCGACCTCGATGAGTCGCTCCGTTTTGCCGAGGCAGCCACGCAGGCCGGCGTTGCCCGCTGCGTCCGGCCCGGCATCATGAACAACTACGAGTCCCCCTGGGACGGCAAGCTGCTGGTGTCGCAGCTCGTCCGCTGGGTCACGCTTAAGCCGTAGTATCTCTCGTTCGCCGCGGCGGGGAAATAGCCCCCCACTCCCATGCCGGACGGGTCTTCCCACATCCGCCCCCGTTGCGCCGTTTTCCCCGAAATTGGGCACGGCTCGCCCACGGCTCTCAGGTACGATTTGCCTGCCCTGCTAAAATCTTGTGGGTCTCTGGTTGCCGCACCACATGATTTCCTGGTTCACAAGAAAACGCTCCAGAACGCGGCCGCGGTCCGACGGACAGGCGGCGGGCATGGCGGCAGCCGGGGCTGGGACCGCTAACGACGCGCGGACACCCATCCGGAAGCCGGACGGCCCCCAACACGTCTCGCTCGAGGAGGTCCACGGCACGGTCCGAGTGCCGGACGTTCGGGCTAGCTTCTGGCGCCAATTGCGAGCGTTCGTGGGGCCGGCAATGCTAGTCAGCGTCGGCTACATGGACCCAGGCAACTGGGGCACCGACCTGCAGGCCGGCGCGCAGTTCAAGTACGACCTGCTCTGGGTGGTCGCGATGGCCAGTCTGATGGCCATGGTGCTGCAGGTCATCTCGGCCCGCCTCGGCGTCGTCACCGGCAAGGATCTGGCCCAATGCTGCCGGGAGTGGTATCCCGCATGGACGCGATGGCCCAACTGGCTCCTCGGCGAACTTGCCATCGGTGCGTGCGACCTGGCCGAGGTGCTCGGCAGCGCGGTCGCCCTCAACCTGCTGTTTCACATCCCGCTCTTCTGGGCGATCATCATCACCGCGCTCGATGTCCTGCTGCTGTTGGCATTGCAGCGATTCGGAATGCGGACAATCGAGGCCGTGATCGCGTTGTTCGTGGCCACGATCGGCGTCTGCTTCTTCATCGAGATCGTCGTGCTGCCGCAGACGCGGCCCGACTTTCTGGAAATGACGCACTCGCTCTTTTCGCCCGGTTTCCGGCAAGTGGGCATGACCGTCGTGGCAATCGGCATCATCGGGGCCACGGTGATGCCCCACAACCTTTACCTGCACTCGGCGCTGGTCCAGAGCCGAAAGCTAGAGGGGGATGAGCAGTCGGTGCGACGCGCGCTACGGTTCAATGCCATCGATTCGGTCATTGCCCTGACGATGGCCTTTTTCATCAACGCGGCGATCCTGGTGCTGGCCGCCATGGTGTTCTTCGGTCGCGAAAGCATCCAGGCGCCGGGCGCTGGCCTGATTGTTTTTGGAAACGAAAGCGACTGGATTCGAGTTGCCTATCTGACGCTGGCGCCGCTGCTGGGCACCGCCGCGGCCAGCACGCTGTTCGCCGTGGCGCTGTTGGCCAGCGGCCAGAGCAGCACGATCACCGGCACGCTGGCTGGCCAGGTCGTGATGGAAGGGTTCATGCGGTGGCGTCTGACGCCCTGGGTGCGCCGACTCATTACCCGATCGTTGGCAATTCTCCCTGCCATCATTGTCGTTGGCATCCGGGGCGACAGCAGCGTCAATGACCTCTTGGTGCTGAGTCAGGTCGTCCTGGCGATGCAGCTTCCGTTCGCGATGTTTCCGCTGCTGCACTTCACGTCGTCCCGGCGACGAATGGGTAGCTGGCGAAATGGATGGTTTCTGATTGTGCTCGGCTGGGGCAGCGCACTATTGATTACGGCGATGGACCTGTACGGGCTGCCGGATTCGATCCGCGATGCGTGGCGCGTGATCGTTGGCGGATAACTGGCTCGAAACATGTGGGACGGATTTTCCCATCCGTCCAAAACTAAAGCGGATTCCGAAATTCACCCCACGGTGCGACAAGGGGAATGCCAATGTACGAGACAATTCTCATGCCGGTGGACGGCACTTCGACCGATCGGGCGATCATCGAACATATTAAATTGCTGGCCAAAACCCTTGGCAGTCGCGTCGTCGTGTTTCATGTGGCCACAAGCGTTGCGGCGCAGTGGCACGGCGGCGAGGCGGGTGGCGAGAAGGTCGAAGAAGGCGAATCGTACCTGAACGCCGTCAAAGCCGAGTTTGAGGCCATCGGCGTGCCGGCGGAAGCGGAATTGGCGTTCGGCGAACCGGTCAGGGAGATCGTCCGGCGGGTCCATGAAAGGGGATGCGATCTGGTCGCCATGAGCACCCATGGGCACCGGTTGGTTGGCGATTTGTTCCTGGGAACGACGGCCAGCCCCGTGCAGCATCAGGTGAACGTTCCGGTCCTGCTGCTCAGGGCCAAATAGTCCACGTATTCGGCTGAAAGCGTCTTGACCCGAATTGGCCACAGTCGGCTTTCACGAACTGACGCCCGATGGTATGGTTATTGGCACGGTTGGGCCTCGAACTTTATGAACTGAGGCTGCTGTAGAGTTGCCGTAGCAAGGAGCCGCCGCGATGCACTATCCCTGGTGGTACGTCCCGTATCTGACGGCGCCGATGCTGATCGCCGTCATTTCGGTTCTGCACGTCCTGGTCTCTCACTATGCCGTTGGCGGCGGCCTCTTCCTGGCCGTCGAAGTCCGACACGCGTACCGCACCGGCGACCGGGCGTACCTCGACTATCTCCACGGCCACGCCGGTTTCTTCATTCTGCTAACCGTGGTTTTCGGCGCAATCACCGGTGTCGGCATCTGGTGGACCATCGGCCTGACCTCGCCGCTGGCCACTGAGGTGCTGATCCGCACGTTCGTTTTCGGCTGGGCGACCGAATGGGTGTTCTTCGTGGTTGAAATCGCCGCGGCGTTCATCTTCTACTATTATTGGGGGCGGCTGCCTGAGAAGACCCACACAACGATGGGTTGGATCTACGCCGCGGCGGCATGGATCAGCCTGGTGCTCATCACGGGCATCACGGCGTTCATGCTCAACTCCGGCGGTTGGGCCACGCAGCCCGGCGAACAAACGTTTTGGGCGGCCTTCTTCAATCCGCAATTTCTGCCGCAAACCGTCGCCCGCACCGGCGGCGCGTTGCTGTTGAGCTCGCTGTACGTCTATCTTCATGCCTCGCTGACGGCCAAAGACGCCCGGTTGCGAAACATGATCGCGGCTCGGTCGGCGCGGCCCGCCCTGCTCGGGGCGGTGCTCATTACGGTTGGCGGCATCGCATGGTACTGTTTCCTACCGCCATCGGCCACGGCGACGCTGCAGTCGGCCGCGGTGCTGAACGTGCTCGTCGCCCTAATCTTCGCGCTGACGATCGTCGTGTTCTTCCTGATCTACCTCGGGCCGTATCGCAATCCCGGCTGGCTCTCGCCTGGGTTCGCCGGCTCGCTATGCCTGTTCGGCATCGCGGCCTTCAGCACCGGCGAGTTCATCCGAGAATCGATCCGGAAGCCGTTCATCGTGCACAACGTCGTTTTGGCCAATCAGATCGCTCCCCACGAGGTCATGAAGCTGCGGCAGAACGGGTTCCTGCAAAGCGGCATTTGGACCCGGGCGTTCGTCGCTGAGCGGTGTCCGACCGCGGTTGTCGACAATCAAATCGACGCAAGCAAGCTTGCGCCGCGCGATCGGCTGGCGCTGGGGGAGACGCTGTTCCTGTACCACTGCAACGACTGCCATGCCGGAACGCTCGGCTATTCCGCCGCCGGACCGCTGTTGAAGGGACGCCCTCGCGATCAGGTGCGGGCGATGGTCGAGCGGCTGGACGACAACTACTTTATGCCGCCCTGGTCCGGAACGCCTGAGGAGGCCCGAATCATCTCGGATTATCTGATGACCATCAATCCCGCGCGGCCCGCCGGCCCGCGGCATTTCATGAAAACCGAAGGCAGCGCCGAGGAGGACACCGAATGATCGACCCGCGGATGCTCGTCGACCAGGCGCAAGCGGCCCCGCTGCCGGCGCCGGTCTGGTTCATCGAACTGTTCAAGGTGCTGGGCTTCACGCTGCACGCCGTGCCGATGAACCTTTGGTACGCCGGCCTGCTGATCGCGCTCTGGCTCCGCCTGCGAGGAGGCAAAGGAGACAGTCACCATTTGCCCGAACAGCGCGACGGGTGCTGCGCACAAACGAGAATTGCCTCCTTTTTCGCCCGGCAGTTCGGCGACCGCTTGCTGCGTCAGATGCCTGTGATCATCGCCGTCGGCGTGAATCTGGGCATCGTGCCGTTGCTGTTTATCCAATTGGCGTATTCGAAGTTCTTCTATCCGGCCACGATCCTCATGGCGTGGTTCTGGTTCGGGATCATTATGCTTCTGATCCCGGCCTACTATGGCGTCTACACATACGTCTGGGGGCTGCGCAACGGCGGCCGGATGGCGAAATGGCGCGTCGCAGTTGGCTGGTGCGCGGCAATCTTCTTCATCGCCATCGGCTTCACCTTCGCCAATGGGCTGAGCCTGGTCGAGCATGTCAGTCGCTGGCCCTCGTTGTGGCTCGGGCACAACGTCGCCGGCGCGACCTTGGGCACAGCGTTGAATGTTGGCGATCCGACGCTATGGCCGCGTTGGCTGCTGATGTTCGGCTTCGCCTTGGGCACGACAGCCGTATGGGCGGTCTTTGACGCCCAGTGGTTTGCCCGAGACGCTGTCGGCGACGACTACAGACGGTGGGCGTGGTCGTTCGCGCGGAAACTCTACACGGTTAGCATGCTGTGGACCGCCGCTGCGGGCTCCTGGTACGTCTTCGGCACGTGGGCCGATGATCTGCGCCGCACGATGCTCGATTGGCCGCTGTTGCCGCTGACCGTTGCCACGGCCATCGCCCCGGGTGCGTGCTGGGTGCTCGTCCTGATCGGCGGCTCGCTCCAGGCCAGGCGGCTGGGCACGGCCGTGCTTGCCATCGGGCAACTGGGCGTTCTTGGCATCAACGCCGTGAGTCGCCAGGTCGTGCAGAATCTGGACCAAAGGCCCTATCTCGACGTCACCACACAGGCGGTCGACGTCCAGTGGGGGCCGTTGCTCATGTTTTTGCTGACGTTCGTCATTGGCTTGGCCGTTGTCGTTTGGATGATCGCCCAAGTCAGGAAATATAATACCTAATGGGGTATGGAATAAGAAATCCACGATTGTTGACCGTCTGCTCTTCTCTACATGGTGACGAGGGAAGCGATGCGAGGAATCAATGGGTTGGCTCGCTGGTCCGGCCGTGTGGCCGTACTGCTGGTCTTTGCAGCCGGCGTCGTGCTGCTCATTCTATGGTTAGCCGGGAGGCTTTCGCCCAAGGTGCCCGGGGGCGCGCCATCGCAACAAGCCGACGTCGCCAAGACTTTTCCGACCGCAACCGTCCGGCGTTTTTCGCTTCGCCGCATCGAGTCTGCCGTGGGCACGATCCGCGCCGTCCACGAAACCAGCATCGGTTCCAAGCTGCTCGCTCGCGTCACCCAGATAAATCTTACGGCCGGGCAGAAGGTCGAGCGGGGAGATGTGCTTGTTCGTTTAGACGATACCGATCTACGCGCCAAGCTCGAACAAGCCAACGCCGCCGTGGCCTCGGCTGACGCTACCCGGGTGCAGGCGGCCGCCGACGAAAAGCGATACGCCTCCCTGTTGTCCTCCCGCGCGGTCAGTCAGCAGGAGTATGACAAAGCCGTGGCCGCGCTGCGGACGGCGAATGCAAACGTCGCTCGCGATCGCGCGGCGGTCAACGAAGTTGAGGCAATGCTCGATTGGGCAACCGTTCGATCGCCAATCAGCGGCACGGTGATCGACAAGCGGGTGGACGTCGGCGACATGGTTACGCCCGGGCAACTGCTCGCGACGCTGTACGATCCTCAGCAGATGCAACTGATCGCCAGCGTGCGCGAGTCGCTTCGCAACCAGCTTCAAGTCGGCCAGCATATTGGCGTGTGCGTAGAGGGCCTGAAGGGTCAATGCGGTGGCAAGATCAGCGAGATCGTGCCCGAGGCACAGTCCGCAAGCCGGACGTTCCAAGTGAAGGTCACCGGCCCTTGTCCCGCCGGAGTGTACACCGGTATGTTCGGACGGCTGCAAATCCCCCTCGGCGAAGAGTCGGTTCTTGCCATCCCGCGCGCGGCCGTGCAAGAGGTGGGGCAACTAATGATGGTCGACGTGGTGGAAAACGGCCACCCAAGCCGCCGAGCGATCCGCCTCGGGCGAACGTTTGGCGACGATGCCGACGTTCCCCCCGACCTCCGAGACCACGTCGAGGTGCTCTCCGGGCTGCACGAGGGCGAGCAGGTGCTGTTGCCCGCCGGCGCCTAGCGTACGCATCGAGCAGCAAGTGGTGTAGCCAATCACCGCATTCGTCGGCCCCTAAGAATATGAACAATCCAACTGACACGTCTGCGCCGCCGGAACACAACTTCACGAACCGCATCGTGAAGATCTTTCTGGAGTCGAATCTTTCGCTGATTTTGATCCTGTTGGCCACCGTCCTCGGGTTGGCGGCGCTCGGGCTCACGCCGCGAGAGGAGGACCCGCAAATTGTCGTGCCCCTGGCCGACGTCTACGTCAACTTTCCGGGCCACTCCGCGGCGGAGGTCGAGCAACTGGTTTCTACGCCGCTGGAGAAAATGCTTTATCAGATCGACGGCGTCGAGTACGTCTATTCGATCAGTCGCGAGAATCAGGCAGTCATCACCGTCCGCTATTACGTCGGCGAGGACCGCGAGCGGAGCCTCGTCAAGCTCTTTAAGAAGATCGACGAGAACGTGGACTTGGTACCGCCCGGCGTGACCGGTTGGGTTGTTAAGCCCGTCGAAATCGACGACGTGCCCATCGTGACGCTGACGCTGACCGATGTCTCCGCTCTCCGATCGGAAAGCCGGCCCGTGGGCGACGAGATGACGCTCCGCCGCGTGGCAGAAGAAATGGCGCAGCGGTTGGCGGGACTGGACAATGTCTCCCGGGCCTACGTTGTCGGAGGCCGCCCCCGGGTGGTGCAAATTCTCATCGACCCCGACCGGATGGCCGCCTATCACGTCTCGGCGTTGGAGCTGGAGCGGGCGGTTCGCGCAGCAAACGTCCGCCAGACGGCTGGCGACATCCGCACCGGTGACCGCCTCATGCGTGTCGAGACCGGCGAACCATTCACCGACGCCCGCCAGATCCGCGAATTGGTGGTCGGCGTATTCGACGGCCGGCCCGTGGCGCTAAAGGACGTCGCCACGGTGGAGGATGGGCCGGAGGAAGTGGCCAATTACGTCCGTCATGGTTGGGGGCCCGCCCGCGGGTTTACCAAGGAAGAGTTCTTTCCCGGCACGCTGTTGGGCCAAGAGACGGCGCCCGTCGCCCAGAACCGCGTTACGGCGCACCCTGGCTCTTTTCCAAGGCGAGAGGGGACGCCGGCCGTCACCGTCGTCATTGCCAAAAAGAAGGGCTCCAACGCCGTCTGGGTGGCCAACGCGGTGTTGCGCAAGGCGGAGAAGTTGCGTGAGACCGTCGTGCCCGACAATGTCCAACTGGTTGTCACGCGCAACTACGGGCTCACAGCCAACGAAAAGGTCAACGAGCTGGTCGAAGCCCTCGCCGTGGCCATTGTCATCGTCGTCGCCCTGTTGACGCTTGGGCTCGGATGGCGTGAGGCGCTGATTGTTGCCGTGGCGGTCCCCGTTGTTTTCGGGCTCACCCTCGCGGTGAACCTGATGCTCGGCTTCACGATCAACCGTGTCACGCTCTTTGCACTGATTCTGTCGCTGGGCTTGCTGGTCGATGACCCGATTGTGGATGTGGAAAACATCGTGCGGCATTTCGTCCTGCGGAAACGGGCGACACGCCGGATCGTGCTCGAGGCGGTCTCCGAGATTCGCCCGCCGCTGATCACCGCCACGCTGGCCGTGATTGTCAGTTTCTTGCCCATGTTCTTCATCACCGGCATGATGGGGCCGTACATGCGCCCGATGGCTCTCAACGTGCCGGTCACGATGTTGATGTCGATGCTCGTGGCGTTTACCATCACACCGTGGCTGGCGTACCACGTACTCCGGCGAAAGTACGATCTGCCTGTCGGCGAGGCGGTGCCCGGCGCGGAAGTCGCGACGAAGCACGACCCGCACGATCTGGACTCGGTGAAGCAGTCGCCGCTATACAAGTTGTTCTATCCCTTGATGGCCCCGCTCTTGCACTCCCGGTTGGTGGCGTGGAGCTTCCTGCTCGTGATGGGCCTGTTGACCGTCGGCGCGGTCGGACTGGCCGCGATGCGGAGCGTGCCGCTGAAGATGCTGCCGTTCGACAACAAGAACGAACTGCTGCTCGTTTTGGACTTTGACGAGGGAACCACGCTCGAACGATCCGACGCGGCCGTCCGCGACTTCGAGGCCTATCTGGCCGGCGTTCCCGAGGTGTCGGACTACACCAGCTACGTCGGGCTGGCGTCGCCCATGGATTTCAACGGCCTGGTACGCCACTACTATCTCCGCCAAGGCGACAACGTGGCCGAAGTGCGGATCAATTTGGCAGGCAAGAAGAACCGCGGCTTGCAGAGCCACGCAGTCGGCCTGCGGATGCGAAACGACCTGCAAAAGATCGCGGATCGCCACACGGCCCGGATGAAGTTGGTCGAGACGCCGCCAGGCCCACCGGTAATCGCAAGCGTCGTGGCCGAGGTTTACGGCGATGCGGAACAGAGTTACGACACCATTCTTTCAGCGGCCGACATCGTGCGCAAGCGGCTTGGCGAGGAGCCGGGCGTGGTGGACGTCGATGATGTCCGTGAGGCCGCACAGCCGAAGGTGGTGTTCGTGCCAGACGAGGAGAAGGCCGCCCTGAGTGGTATCACCCGCGAGCAGATCGCGGCCACGCTTCATGCCGTTTTGGCTGGCGACCGGCTTGGCGCCGTCCGGAGCCCTAGCGAGCGAAATCCGTTGCGGATCGAGTTGCGAGCGCCCATCGAGAAGCGGTCGAGCCGCGAGGATTTGGCGCGCGTTCAGGTCAAGGGCGGCAGCGGGCAACTGGTGGCGCTGGCCGAACTGGGCGGATGGCGCACCACGCGGGTTGATCAGGCGATTTATCACAAGAACACTCGCCGCGTCGCCTACGTCTTCGCCGAAACGGCTGGCCGCCCGCCGGCGGATGTCGTGGTCGATGCGCAGTCAGACCGCAAAGCAGTTCCATCAAAGAGCGAGAAGTTGATTCGCAGCGGCAGCGGTTGGGTCGCGACAGCCGAGCCGCGGCCGCTGGATCGCCGAACGTTCATCTCCAACGGTGGCGGCATCGCCTGGAGGTTGCCCGACGCCTTCGCCGTCGATTTCGCCGGCGAGGGGGAATGGAAGATCACGCTCGACGTCTTTCGCGATCTCGGCTTGGCCTTCGCGGCGGCGATGATCGGCATCTACGTCCTGTTGGTCGCGCAGACCGGCTCATTCGCGATTCCCGTCGTGGTTATGCTGGCGATCCCGCTGACCATCCTGGGTGTGATGCCGGGTTTCTGGCTGCTCAATGCCCTGAGCGCTCAGCACGTTGGCGGATACCTGGACCCGGTCTATTTCACCGCTACAGGCATGATCGGTATGATCGCGTTGGCGGGCATCGTCACTCGCGATTCGATCATCCTGGTGGATTTTATCCACCTCTCGTTGGCCCGCGGCCGATCGCTGTTTGACGCCATCATGGAAAGCCGCGTCGTAAGGCTGAGGCCCATCCTCCTCACCGCCGCAGCCGCCATGCTTGGCGCGGCTCCGATCATCATCGACCCGATCTTCTCCGGCCTGGCGTGGTCGCTGATCTTCGGCCTGTTCGCCTCGACGATCTTCACGCTGTTCGTGATTCCGGTGGTCTACTGGCTGCTGTACGCCAACAAGCCCGGCCACGGGCTGCCACAGACGGCGATGGATTAGATAGCGCTATCTTCTCGCGCTCCGCGCAAGCGAACGCGCATCACACGAAGCGGGACGTGTGGACCGCTCACTTGCTCGCCGGCATCTGCATGAGGACCTCGGCGTGGGCGGAGATCGTCCTCTCGGTCATCGTGGCGTCGAGGTCAAGGCCGCGGAACCAGTTCAGCGGCGGCGACTGATAGCCCGATGGAGCTTCGATGCCCAGCAGGCCCTTCGACACCGCCGGCCTGATCGCCGTCGAAGTCCAGTGTGGCGGTTCGTTCGGGGCGCCCGCGAGAACATACTTGCCGCCCAATGGGCAAATGAGCTTCGCGTTAAGCAACAATTCCGCTGTCTTGCGGCACGACGCCGCCGGCACCTGAAGCTGCTGGTCCAGGGCGTGCAATAGACGGAGGTTGCCCAGCGAGGTCTCGCGGGTTCGAGCATAAGCCAAGTTGTTGAGCGTTGGCGTGATCCGGGCGTTAGCCACATCGCCGACGCGGAGCCGAACCTGCGCCGGTCGCTTCGCCAGTTCGGCGTGGAGTTGCGGGGCAACCGTATCGAGCACTTCCCGCTGGAACGAAAAGAGCGTGAAGCGGTCGTACTGCCGCCGCCAGCCTCCCAACGGCGACAGGGCGTACCCGTCCGGATCCGAGCCCGGCGGCATGCCGATGTTCAGAAACGAGAGCGGCCCGAGTTCGCCATCCGTGCCAACGTAGCCGACGAGGAAGTCCCGTAAACGGCCGATCATTCCCAGTTGCAGCGCCGGGATGCCTGGCGACATCGCCGGCCCTGCGGGCGGACCGGCCGGCAATCCAACGTCGCGGACGCCGGCGAAGATGCGCTGATTGCTCAGATCCAGCTCGAACTCGGCCATGTTGCCAGGCACGGGGGCCATGCGGTCGTCCGTAGCCGGGCCAAGCCATTGTTTGAGCAACTGAAAGTGCTGCGGGGCGAAGGGGCTCATGAGCAGGTCCAAAACGACCTGTTCGCGATTGCCCTCCAGCTCGGTCCGCTTCAGACCGACCGTCAATGGGTCCATGTCGCCCCACTGTGAGCTGTAGGACTCCATGAATCGCACGTAATCGTTCGCTTCGGCCGCGGTCACCCGCTCGACTGGCACATCATCAATAGGCAAGAACGCCCCGCGACGCCCGCGGACGCTGTCATAGACTTCGCCACCGGCGATCACGGTGCGACTTCCGCCGGGCAGGGGGCCGAACTCCGGCGGCAGCAGCCCAGCCGAGATCAGGTGCGCAATCGTGTCGCCGGGTTTGCGTTCGCCCGCGGCCGTCAGCTTCGCAAGCTCGACCAACTCGATGTCGGCCGTCGCCTGCAGCCGCCGCGCCAGTTCGATCCGGTGTTGCGGCAAAATCAGATTGCGAAAGAAACTACGCGACAGGTAGACCCAAATGGTGTCGCCGCGGCTAAGCGGCATTGCGGCCCGGGCGTGCCGAAATTCGCTTGATGCGCCCAACGCACGTTTGCCGGAAGCGGTTTCCAAGAAGCGCGCGGCCAAGTGTTTCGACGTCGTAAAGAAGTGATAATCGCCATCCACCACGTAATAAGAGCGGACCGATCCGTCGGGCGAACTGATGTACGAAACGGAGTGGCCGTCGATCTTGACCTTCTCCTCCTTCACACCGCCGGCGGCCAGCCGTTCGGCGCGCTGTTGAAGGAAGCTGGCGCTGAGCGCCAGGTTATTGCTAGCATGGAACAGAAAACCGTAGCCCGCGCCTTCGCGGAAAAACGTGTCCGTGCCGATCATCGCCACGTCGGCGATCACCGTGTGGCCGAGCATGCGAGAGAGAACCGTTTGCTTGAGCACCAGTTGCTTCTCGATGCGGCCGTTCATACGGTAGTCGAGGCCTCGCTGCGAGATGAGGTTCCGAGCGTCGCCGCCCCACTGGGCTAGCGTGTCCTGAAGCCAAAGGAAGTTCGGAAAGCTGCCAAAGCGGACGTAGAAGCACTCCGCCGGCACACGCATGGCGATCGGCTCGATCGCCGGCGTCCCTTTATCAGGCTGCCGAACGTCGGGCGACGCCTCCGGCGGCAGACTGCCGACCTGTCCCACATCAGGCAGCGGCTGGTCGGCTGACTCGTTGAGGTTATTCAGCCCGAGCATCCGATCCTGCATCATTGCCATCCGCAACGATTCCGTGCCAAGGTTCATCCCTAGCTCTCTGCGAAGGGTTTCGTAGGCAAGCGGGGTCTGTTTGGCTCGCGGCAGACGGAGATCTAGCCGACGAGCGAGCATCGAGGTGAGATACGTCTCGACCACCGGAGGGTAGTCGGGCTTCGAAACCAGCAGGCCGGAAGGCCTTGCATATTGCCGCCACCAGAGCTGCAGCAGCCGTTGGCGACGCCGCTCGGCGGCGGGGCCGCCCGTAACCGGCACGACTTGCACCGGAACACTTGTGCGACCCTGGATCGTCACGTCCAACGGTTCGCTGCCGCGGAACAGGAAGTAGAACGTCGTCCGTCCGGGCCGATCCAGCACGCCCCGCAGGATGCCGCCCGCCGCTTCGCGCAACGGCCCGCCGGCAGTCAACGGCGTCGGTTCGTCCAACAGTCCTCTGAGCAGCCGTCCGACCGCAGGGCTGTCGATCGCCGGATAAAACGTTCGGCTATTCTTCTCGGCCAGCCCGAGCCCCTCGACACCCAGCGGGGCCGGCAGCATCTCTTCCGGGACGTCAAATCCGATTCGCCCGACGCCGAACGGCTCGCCCGCGATGGCCTCCACATCAACGCGTCCCTGCGCGACCACGGGCGTGCAATATGCTGTCAAGATGGTCGCCACAATTGCCGCTGTCGCAAGCCGTTGCGAGGTCAACATGACCGGAGTCCTCCTAAGTTCGTTTATCATTTTCGCGGCGGCGAAGTCCGATTACCCGCCGCCTAACACAGCCCCGCGATGCGCTACAACGCCTTTGTCACCCCAGGGATGGCACACGGGTAGCAGCCGTCGGGCCCCGGATTGACCAGCGTCGGGGAATTCCACGCAAGGTTCTTTGGCGTCAGGTCCACCTCCGACGCCATGGCGTCGTCCCAAGTGACGATCTTGCCGGAATACGTCGCAATTCGCCCCATGATGCCGGTCATAGTGCTTTCGGCCGCCCAGTCTGCTTCATTGTACGGTTGGCCGGCAACAATGGCCGCCATCAGATCGTCCATCTCGACCTGGTGACCATCCGGTCCTTGCCGCAAGCGGATCGGCCGTTGGCCGGCGATCTTCATCACGGCCGGGCCATAGCCTTGGATGTCAGCCACGCCCTTGGTGCCATGAGCATGCTCCGAGAAGGCTTCCCAGCAGCCGGGAATGTGACGACAGTAGCTGAACATCTTGAGTCCGTTGGCGTACGTGAACTCGACCGTGTGGTGGTCGAAAATCTCGCCGACCTCCCTGCCGACGCGCACTTGCCGGCCGCCCATTCCCTGGGCTTCGATCGGATGCGTCTGGGCGATCCAGTTGCCGACGTCGAGGTCGTGGACATGCTGCTCCAGAATGTGGTCGCCACAGAGCCAAGTGAAGTAGTACCAGTTTCGCACCTGATACTGCATCTCCGTTTGGCCGGGCTGGCGCGGCCGGATCCAAAGCCCGCCGGAGTTGAAATAGACTCGCAGGAAGGTGAGGTCGCCGAGCTGGCCATCATGGATGCGGCGGACGATCTCCCGATGCTTCACCTCGTGGCGAAGGTGGTGGCCGACAGCCACGGCCAAATTCTTCCTTTTCGCCTCAGCGTTGGCGGCTTGAATGCGGCGGAGGCCGGGGGTGTCGGTCGCCAGCGGTTTTTCCATGAAGACATGCTTGCCGGCCTTCACAGCAGCCTCGAAATGCCGCGGCCGAAAGCCCGGCGGCGTGCAGAGCAGCACCATCCCCACATCGCTGTCGATCGCCCGTTGGTAGGCGTCCAGCCCGGTGAATTGCCGGTCAGCAGGCACTTCCACCCGATCCTTGCATTGCTTCCGAATCGTCGCCAGGCTCTGATCGAGCGAGTCCTTGAAGGCATCCGCCATCGCCACCAACTTCACGTTGGCCCTGGTCTGCAAGGCGTTAATCGCGGCGCCGGTTCCACGACCGCCGCAGCCGACAAGCGCGATCTTGATCGTGTCGCTCCCGGCCGCGTGCGCCGATCGGGCAACGCCGAGCCCGCCGGCCAGCGTCATGCCAGCCGTTGCCAACACAGACTTCTTCAGAAAGTCGCGACGCCCGAGGTTCGTGCTGCCGGAGCGAGAGTTATCGATCGTCATTAGTACGTCTCCGAGAAGGGAGGGGGCGGGATGCTTGGCGAACCACACGGGGGAGAGTTACCGGAATGATAGCGGGCCGGCGCGGACCCCGCAAGCGTTTGCAATCCCAGATTCAGCCGGTTCTCGCACCCAATGCTCCACCCGAAGGCGGGCCTGCAGACAGCAGCGAGCGTTGGAACGGTCCTCGCCGCCCCAGTCACTCTTCCGAAGCCGACAGCGCGCATCGATCGCGTCGGGGCCGCGATTTACGAGACAGCTTACCCTGCCCGCGGAAAGAGCGATCGCACGAACTTGCACTGGGCAGTGTAGTCGGATACCACGCCGCGCGGGGCGGCCGATTCCAGATGAATCCAGCCGCGGTAGCCGACATCATCGATGGCCTTGCGGACCTTCCCAAAATCGATCCGTCCATGCCCCAACGGATAGCCCGCATCCTTGAAGTGCAGCTCGCAAATTAGTTTGCCGAGCGTGCGAATTTCCTTGCAGACGTCGCGTCCCTTGTCGGTTGAGTTGCCGACATCGTAGTAGACCATCACGGCTGGCGAACCGACCCGCTCGATGATCCGCATATTGTCTTCCGCACTGAGATAGTTCTCCAGGCCGAAGGCAACACCTTCCTTTTCCGCCGCCGGCGCGCTATCGCGCAAGACATTGACCAGGCGGTCGATCTCGACCGTCTTCCGCATGTCCAAATCGCCGGCGCAAAACTGGGGGATCAAGACCAGCTTGAGACCGAGAGCCCTGCAGATGTCGACGCTCTGAGCGAGCCACTTGGCGGCGCGGACGTCGCTTTTCAGCGGGACGTTGTTCATCTCGGTGATGCCCAACGAAGCGATTTCCAGGCCTGTGCGTCTGACTGCTTCTCGGTACTTCGCCTGGACGTCCGCCCGGCGCAGATGCATTTCATTAGCGAGCGAGCCCATGCCGATCTGCACGCCATCGAGTCCGATTCGCTTGGCGACGTCCAACGCTGCCGGATCAGAGGGCTTGCCAAGCGACCAGTCGCAGGCGCCGATCTTGAAGCCTCGGGACTTCGGCGAGGCAAACAGGCAACCTAGCGGGTTTGATGCAGCGGCAACGCCAGCCGCCTGCAGAGAGCGAGTCAGCAGCGTGCGGCGGTTCAGCATGGAATCCAGGTCGCTCTAGCCCGGCTCGCGTGGCAATCGGCGGGGATAGGGCAACGGCAGGTTTTGCGGCAGCGGCAGGTCGTAGGTCTCGGCCCAGTCCTCGCGTTCTTCGTCCGTGGCGTAGTAACGGAGCCAGATCTCCGGATCGCAATTCGCCCCGGTGCAGTCCCAATGCAGATAGTTGTTCGGCCAATCGATCTTTTTTTCGCGAGCCGGCAGAATGTCGCGGAAGATCAGACAGTACAGCTCACGGTCGGTCAGATGATCGGTAAAGTCCAGCACGATCCGCTTCTGATAGAGCTTGCGAATCACATCCCAAAGGATCCGATGCAGGGCCTCATCGTCCAGCGACTCCGGCCGTGGCGGACGCAACTCGGGATCGCACCAGCGATAGATCGGCAGCACCGGAGCCTGTTCCCAAGCCAACATCGCGGCCAGGAACTCGTTCTCCGCGGCCAGCGAGAAGTGTTGCACGTTGACCCGGCTAATCGACTCGTCGAAGTACCGTTCCAGCTCGTCGCGAAGCTCCGCGTTGCGAAGCAGCTGGTCAACTTCCTCAGGCTGTGGATGGCGCGAAGTATGCATGATTCTGTGCCTGCCTAATTCGTCTGTTCCCAAGAGTTCAGTCTACTTGGGCGCCACCGGGATTCCAAGCTCCGTCAACGGCCCGCCTGCCAAATTCTTTAATGAAACTTGGTCGAAAATCCGCACGAGCGAAACATTCGTCGCAAGCTAGCCGGCAAACTCTGCACAAGCGGAAAACTTCGCCGTCCCTCGCCGCCGCCCCGCCGAAGCAATTCGCGAAGTGGGCGCGACTCAGCGTTTTTCGAGCTCGGTGATCTTCTCCACCCGGCGGGCATGACGGCCGCCTTCGAACGATGTGTTTAGCCAAATCTCGATCATTCGGTCGATCAGCCGCTCGCCCAGCAGATCGCCGGAGAGACACAAGACGTTCGCGTCGTTGTGCCGGCGACTGGCCTCCGCGGTAATGTCGTCGTGGCAGACGGCGGCTCGGACTCCAGGCACCTTGTTGGCCGCAATGCACATGCCAATGCCAGTGCCGCAAACCAGAATGCCGCGATCGGCTTCCCCGCGGCTCACTTTGCCGGCAACGTCTGCCGCCACATCGGGATAATCCACCGAGTCTGGTGAGAACGTGCCCACGTCGATCGCTTCATGACCCATTTGCTGGACGAGATCCACGATCTTCGGGCGAAGGGCGAATCCGCGATGGTCGGTCCCAATGGCAATACGCATAATCATATCTCCAATTCGTTGAGTCGTGCCTGCAACGCCGTCTCAATCTGGCTGGCACATTGACGATAGCATTCCAGCGATCCGCCAATCGGATCCGGCAGATCGGTGTTGTCCGGAGAAAGCAGTTGTGTCCGCTCGGCCGCCGAAGGCCAGTGGCTCACGATGGCTTCGCGATGGCAACGGGTCATAGCGTAAATCATGTCCGCGTGGCGCACCAGCGGCTCCGTCAGCGGTTGCGTCTCGTGATCCCGGAGCTCGACCCCAATTTCGTCCATGCACTGAATGGCTTCATTGGCCGCACGGCCGCCAAGCATGGCCACAGTCCCGGCCGAGGTGACAATCACGCCGTGTTCTTCCAGATGATCCATTCCGCACTTCAAACGCTCGGCCAAAAGGCGGCGGCAAATCATCTCGGCCATCGGACTTCGGCAGGTGTTGCCGGTGCAAACGAACAAGATCATCAAGCTGGATAGCCTCCGCAAGGTGCGTTCCGGAACGACGCCTTCCCGCAAAATCTCGAACCGCCCGTCAACGATGCGCACCACCGATGAGGGCTGGCCGAAGCGGCACCGCCCATCGTCGACGACAAGACTCAACTCGCCGCCGACCGATTGCAGCACTTCCTCCGCAGTGACCGATTCCGGCATCTTCGGCTGATTTGCGCTGCTAAGCACCAAAGGCCCGGCCAGCATCCTCAGAATGTCCAGCACGATAGCGTGGCCCGGAACGCGAAGCCCCACAAACTGTTTTGGCGATACGAACGGGCGAACCTTCGCCGGAAGCTGCCGCACCAGGCTCTCGGGATGCGAATCATCGACGACCAGCGTCACCGGCCCCGGCCAGCACCGCCTGGCCAAGCGGCGGGCCAACGGCGACAGATCAGGGGCGTAATCCCGCGCTTCGTCGGCGCTCTTAATCGCCAACGCCAGTGGCTTTGCCGGGTTTCGCCCCTTCAGCGTCGCCAACCGCAGGACGGCTTCTTCATCCAGCGCGCTGGCCGCGACGCCGTAGACGGTCTCAGTGGGTAGCGCGACCAATCCCCCCTCGGCCAACGCCTGCACGGCACGGTGGACGACGTCGCGCTCATCCTCCGCGCTTTTCAGATCGATCACGACCGGTGGCATACTTCTCGCCTACCCGCCTTCCGCGGTTCCTACCGCTGCCGTAATATGTTATTCTATCGGGCGTTGCGACGGACCGTCAAGCGGAGGTAAAGCCCGCCCAAGTTGGCCTAATCTGTCGCCAAATCTGCACGACCATGCTCAAAGCCGTCGCACGCTGTTCCCTGCTGTTGGTGGTGGCGATCTTTGCCGCCGGCTGTGAGCAATCACCGACGGGGGAGGGACGGGTGTACTCCGTCTGGGGTCGTCGCGGCATTTCCAATGGCCGTCTCCAAAAACCCCGTGCGATGGCGATCGATCGGGGCGATCGTCTCTACATCGTGGACATGACGGCCCGAATCCAGGTGTTTACCACCGCGGGCGAATTCCTCCGCGGCTGGCAGACCCCGGATCACCGCTTCGGCAAGCCCACCGGGCTGACCATCGCCCGCGATGGCACGATTTGGGTGGCCGACACCCACTACTACCGCGTCCTGGTCTACGCGCCGGAAGGAAAACTGTTGCGGACCATTGGCGGCGTGCGCGGTGAGCGGCCCGGCGAGTTCGGGTTGGTCACGAGCGTCGCCCACGATTCGGCCGGCAACGTCTACGTCTCCGAGTACGGCGAGTACGACCGGATCCAGAAGTTTTCGCCCGGTGGCAAGTTTCTCGTGCAATGGGGTGGCCACGGCTCGAAGCCCGGCCAATTCATCCGTCCCCAGAAGATGGCTTTCGACGAGCACGATCATCTCTGGGTCACCGACTCCTGCAATCACCGCATCCAGGTGTTCGACACCTCCGGCAAGCTACTTTCTGTCTGGGGCGTCGAGGGCAGTGGCCCCGGACAGTTGTATTACCCCTACGACTTGGCGTTGGCCCCGGACGACACGGTCTACATTTGCGAGTTTGGAAACCATCGCGTGCAAAAGTTCACCCGCGACGGCCGCTCCCTGGGCTGCTTCGGCGCCGAAGGCCGAGCCAAAGGCCAGTTCTACAACCCCTGGGCCTTGGTTCGCGACAGCCGTGGCATGATCTACGTGTTGGACACCAACAATCACCGGGTACAGGCCGTGAAGATGTGACGAGAATGACGATGGCCAAGATCCGAAGCTGCCAAGGAACTAATCCTCGCATCAAGCTCGCGAGCCAAGAAATGATCGCTTGCCATCGCGAAGGCCGGATTTCGCATTTCGGGCTTGGAACTTAGAACCTCACCTTGATGCTCACCTACCACCTCACCTTCGCCGCTCCCGCCTATCTCGCACTGCTGGCGATCGTGCCCGTGCTGTGGTGGGTGAGCTTTCGCCGGCTCGCCGCGTTGGGCCCATGGCGGCGGTGGGTGGTGCTCGGGTTCCGGGGACTGCTGGCCACCCTGATCGTCCTCACACTCGCCGAAGCTCAGGTCGTCAGAACCAACGACCGCCTCACGGTCGTTTACCTGCTCGATCAGTCCTTGAGCATTCCGGCTCCGCAACGCCGCGTGATGATGGATTTCATCAACGCCGACATCCGCGCCCACCGCCGGGGAAAGGACCGCGTCGGCGTTGTGGTATTCGGTCGCGACGCGGCGGTCGAGATTCCGCCGTTCGATGACAACGTGCAACTCGAACAAACAATCGAGAGCATCGTTGACCCCGAATGCACCAGCCTGGCCGCCGCAATGAAGTTGGCCCAGGCGTTGTTTCCCGAAGATGCCGCCAAGCGCATCGTGATCGTCAGCGATGGCAACCAGAACCTCGGCAATGCGGCCGAGCAGGCCCAGGCGATGTCGGCTGCCGGCGTCAGCATCGACGCAGTTCCGGTGCGGTATCGCACGAGGGCAGATGTAATCGTCGAACGCGTCACCTTGCCGCCAGATATCCGCCGTGGCGAACCGTTCGACCTTCGCGTCGTCGTCACAAACACCGCTGAGCCGACGCCCCGCGATTCCGGGGCCGTGCGCGGCCGGATCGAACTCCGTGCAACGGCTGGCGGGCGGACCGATGTACTTAGCGACCAGCCTGTCGTGCTGCCGCCGGGAAAGAAGGTCTTCACGATCCGACAGAAGATCGAGGCGGCCAATTTCTACACCTATGAGGCCCGCTTCATTCCCAATCGTCCCGACGATGACGCCTTCTCGCAGAACAATCGAGCGACAGCCTTCACCCACGTCCAGGGCAAAGGTCAGGTCCTGTTGATCGAGGACTACGAGCATCCTGGCGAATTTGCACTGCTCACGGACCGCCTCCGCCGACAAGGACTGGAGGTCGAAGTGCAACCGAGCAACCAGCTCTTTTCAACGCTCGCCGACTTGCAGCCCTACGACACCGTCTTGCTCGCCAACGTGCCGCGTGAACATTTCAGCGATGGTCAAATCGCGATGCTTGCGAGGAACACCCAGCAGATGGGCGCCGGACTGGTGATGCTCGGCGGCCCCAACAGCTTCGGCGCCGGCGGCTGGACCAACACGGAAGTCGAGCAGGCAATGCCGGTCGATTTCCAGATCAAAAGCTTCAAGGTGGTTCCACGCGGCGCGCTGGCGATGATCATGCACGCCAGCGAGATCGCTGAAGGGAACCACTGGCAAAAGGTGATCGCCAAAAAGGCAATTGAGGCCCTGGGACCGCAGGATTATTGCGGTGTGATTCACTGGAACGGCACGTCGCAGTGGCTTTGGTCAGCAGGGCTGCTCGCCGTCGGCCCCAACCGGGACCAGATGATGGCCCGGCTCGACCGCATGACGCCCGGCGATATGCCCGACTTCGATCCTACCATGGCGTTGGCCGCGCGTGGATTCTCCCAGTTGCCGGACGCGGCTGTCAAGCACCTGATCATCATCAGCGATGGCGACCCGTCGCCGCCAAACCCCGGCACCATCACGGCGTTGAAGAAGCTCGGCGTCACCATCTCGACCGCCGCAGTCGGCGCGCATCAGGCCGCCGGCAGTTCCACCTTGTCGGCCATCTCGGCAGCCACGGGCGGAAAATACTACGTCGTCAACAACGCCAACAGCCTGCCGCGAATCTTCCAACGCGAGGCTCGACGCGTCGCGCGTCCGTTGATCTGGGACAAGCAGGCGGTGCGGCCGCAGATTAAAATGCCGTCGCACGAAATCCTCGGCGGCCTCGGCAACATCCCGCCGATCACCGGCTACGTGATGACCAACAAGAAAGAGGGCAGCCCACTGGTCGAGACGCTCCTGACCTCGCCCGAGCCGGCCAGCGACGAAAACAATACGCTGTTGGCCGGTTGGACATACGGACTCGGAAAGACGGTGGCCTTCACGAGCGACGCCGGCGCCCGCTGGACCGCCGACTGGACCAGCAAGCCGATGTACGACAAGCTGTTCGGGCAGATGGTCCGTTGGTCCATGCGGCCGGCCGGTGGGTCAGGCAAGTTCACCGTGGCCAGCGAACTGGTCGACGGGCAGGTCCGCGTAGTCGTCAATGCCCTGGATAAGAACGACGAGTTCTTGAACTTCCTCAGCATGAACGCCACGGCCGTCGGGCCC
>JAJFUI010000323.1 GCA_021372555.1 Planctomycetaceae bacterium
CGACCGGCCGCTGCCACGCGACCCGACGGGAAAGGAGACCGAAATCCTGCCGCTCTACGCGCGGCTTTCCATGCGGGAGCAGCAGCGGGTGTTTCAACCGGGCGCCAAACGCCGCATCGTCATTGCCACCAACGTGGCCGAGTCGTCGTTGACGGTGCCGAGGGTTCGGTACGTCATCGATTCCGGAACGGCCCGTATCAGTCGCTATTCGCCGCGAAGCAAAACCCAGCGATTGCCCATCGAGCCGATCTCGCGGGCGTCGGCCGATCAACGTCAGGGGCGATGTGGCCGCATCGGGCCCGGCATTTGCATCCGGCTGTTCGGCGAAGAGGATTACGCGGCTCGCGACGCGTACACTGCACCGGAAATTCAGCGGACAAATCTGGCGGCCGTCATTCTGCAAACCAAGGCCCTTCGGCTTGGCCCGATCGAAAAGTTCCCATTCCTTGACCCGCCGAAACCCGATGCTGTCCGCGACGGCTATCGAACCCTGACTGAACTTGGCGCTCTCGATGCAAAGGGACAACTGACCGAGATTGGGCGGCGGTTAAGCCGCCTGCCGATCGACCCTCGATTTGGTCGAATGATTCTGGCTGCCGTCGACGAAGGCTGCCTGCACGAGGTGCTGATTATCGCCTCGGCGCTCGCCTCACAAGATCCTCGCGAGCGACCGCTGGACAAGCAGGAGGCCGCCGACGCCTGCCACGCCGTGCGAGCCGATCAGCAATCCGATTTCGTCGGATACCTCAAGCTGTGGGACTTCTATCACAAGCTCAAGTCGGAGCTTTCACGCAACCAGCTCCAAAAGGCTTGCCGGCAGAACTTTCTCTCGCCAAACCGGATGAGGGAATGGCTCGACGTTCATCGTGAACTCCTGGAGTTGGTCAGCCGGGCGGAACTGACGCCGAGCAGCCGGGAAGACACCCCCGGTCGAGCACACCGCGTCGCACACGGGCAGACCGATCGGCAGCAGTACGACAGCGTGCATCGGGCGATCCTTACCGGTCTGCTTTCCAACCTGGCTCTGCGGGGCGATACGCATGATTTCACGGTGGCTGGCGGCGGCAAAGCGAACGTGTGGCCCGGCTCGGGATTGTTCAAACAGAAGCCGAAGTGGCTCGTGGCGGCCGAAGTTGTCGAAACGACGCGACGCTATCTCCGCACTTGCGCGAGGATCGATCCTCGCTGGGTGGAGCCGATTGCCGCGCACCTGATCAAGCGATCCTATCACGGCGTCCACTGGGCGCCGGCGCACGCCTCGGCCATGGCCTTGGAGCGGCTGACGCTGTTCGGGCTAACGATCGTCGCTGGCCGCCGCATTCACTATGGGCCGATCGATCCGGCCATGTCGCGACACCTGCTGATTGAGCAGGGGCTGGTCGAGGGGCACATCGAGCCGAAACCCCGCTTCCTCGTGCAAAATGAGGAGCTGGTTGATGAATTGGAGCGGCTTCAGGCGAAGCTGCGACGTCGCGACCTGCTCGTTAGCGATTTTGCACGATACGAGTTCTATGACCGTCGCGTGCCGGCGGACGTCTACGACGGTGCGACGTTGGCCAAATGGCTCCGCGCAAACCCGCACGCCTTGACGATGAACCGGTCGGACCTGCTGTGCGAAGGGACTGGGCCGCTCGGCGAAGAGCATTTTCCGGACGCGATGAGCGTGCGACATCTGGAACTGCCGCTAGACTACCAGTACGAGCCGGGCTCGACGCAGGATGGCGTTACGCTGAGTGTGCCGATCGAGGCGCTCAGTCAGGTCAGCCCGGAACCGCTCGGGTGGCTGGTGCCTGGGATGATCGAGGAGAAGGTGCTGGCCCTGATCCGCTCACTGCCGAAAACGCTACGGACTCGCTTCGTGCCCGCCCCGGACGCGGCAAAACGCGTGGCGCCGATGCTTCGCTTCGGCGAAGGCGATATCCACACGGCCGTTGCCGCGGCCCTGAGCCGACTCGGCGGCATTCCGGTACCGCCGGACGCCTTCCAGGACGATCGACTGCCGACCGAACTGCGGATGAACGTCCGGGTGACCGATCGCGAAGGCCGTCCGCTGGCTGAGGGCCGCGATCTCGAAGCTATTCGCACGGAATTGGGAACCCAGGCGGCTGAAAGCATCTCCCAGGTCGATGACCCCCAATGGCATCGGGATGGACTCACCGCGTGGGATTTCGACGCATTGCCGCCTGACGTGGAGGTCTCGCGCGGGCGGTTTTCCGTTCGGGCCTATCCGGCCCTGGTGGACTGCGGCCGTTCGGTTTCGCTGCGGCTCATGGAATCGCCGGAACGGGCCGCGTACGAGACGCGATTCGGAATCCGCCGCCTTTGTGTTTTGGCTAGCCATCGGGAGTTGCGGAGCCAAATCGACTGGCTGCCAAATGCCGCTGGCATGGCGGCAGCGGCGGCGACGGTTTCGGGGTTCGAGCTTCGCACGCAACTTGCCGACCTGCTAGCCGACCGGGCTATGATCGATGGCCAAGCAATGCCTCGCACCCGCGAGGAGTTTGAGCGATTTCTGGCAGCGGGCCGGGAACGCATCGCCTGGGCGGCGCAAGAGCTCGTCGCACTGGTGACGCCAATTTTCGATGCCTGCCAACCGGCGATGTTGGCGCTCAATAAGCTGGCCGGCGGGGCGGGCTCGCCGTCTGGCAAGTCGGCTGCGGCTGGCCGGGCGGCGCGGTTCCAAGCTGTCCGTGGATTCGGCGACCTGGCAGCGCGGGCCCAGCGTGCTACCGAAGACGCCGCATCGGCGCCGCGCTGGGAGTATGCGATTGACGATATTCGCCAACAGACGGGCCACTTGATGGACCCGCAGTCGTTTTCCAGAACCGCTTGGGATTGGCTTCGCCAGTATCCTCGCTACTTCCGCGCTATCTCAGCCCGCCTCGAAAACCTGCCGGCGGCGGTCGCTCGGGACTGGGCCAAGTTTCAAGACTTTCAACCCCGCTGGCAACTCTACATCGAGCAATCGCAGCGTCACCACACGCAGAGGATTCTGGACCCCGAACTCAGCCAGTTTCGTTGGATGCTGGAAGAGTATCGGGTCTCGCTGTTCGCGCAGCACCTCGGCACATCGCTGCCCGTTTCGCCTAAGCGTCTCGAACAGCAGTGGGCAAAGGTGCGAGCGTAGATCGCAGGAACGGTTCGCCCGACCAGTCGCGCCGACCTTCAGGCGAGCCGCGCCGTCGCTCACTTACTCGGGGTACCGGGTTCAGCGGGCGGCATTCCTGGGCCCGGCGTCCCTGGAGGCAATCCGTTCGACGACTGCACCCGGCGGGCGGCCTCACGCGCGGCTTGCACCGCAGGCAACAGCAGCGCGACCAAAACACCAATGGTGGCCACCTGCACCGTCTGCGGGTTTTTGCCGTTGGGATCGGTAGCAAGCGTGAGCGTCTGACCTTTGCGCACCGGACGCAATGCTTGCAGCATCCGCTCGCTCATGCGCTTGGCATATTGCTGGCCGGCTTGTTCGACCGGATCGTCGCCGGTTGGCTTCTTGGCCATCTCGGCCATGGCCGCTTCTTTCCCGGCGTCGAGCAACTTATCGAAGATCTGTTCGAGCTGCTCGGCAGCCGTCTCGTCGGTCGCCTTCAGGGTAAGTGACGTCGTGAATTCCTCGGTAAGATTCACCTTGGCGCCGATCGAGGTCAACAGGTTGGGTATTTTCTTGACGTCCTCGAACTGCGGTGGCACTGGGACCATGGCCAGCGGCATGGCCAGCAACGGGCGGACGGGCTCGACCAACAGAATGGCCATGGCGTCCGGCGGCGCAGCGACTCGACCAAGTATCCTGCTCATCGGCCCTTCCTTCGGGTCGGAGCGGTTCGCGACAATTTGACGAAGCAACTCATCGTTGGCCACGATCAGCGTGCGGTCATCGGGCCGGAAGATGCTGAAGTCCGTCGGACCGGCGGCGCGACGGTAGGTCTTGCCGTCGAGCTGCGCCTCGGTGGTGCGCTCCCACAATGGACCGAGGATTTTCCCTTCGCCGAGCGGTTCGGCCATCCGCAGGACGACCGCGGCGCTGGGCGGTCCTGCCTGCGGCGGTTCGGCGATGGCGATGACCTGCTCGATCTGCAGGGGATCGATGCCCAGGTACTTCTTTCCAGCCGCGGTAATCACCTCGGTCGGCAGGATCTCGGATTGTGGCGAGGTGAGGACGTGGCGGGGATAGAGGACCAACGCGGCGGCGGCCTTCGGCGTCACGAAGCCAAGGTCGATCTTTGGCTTGCCCTCAACCTGGGACGGCTCGTCTGCCGGCCCGGACTGTGCCAGAGCCATCGATGGAGCGTAAGTCATCACCACGGCGAGCAGGCACGCGGTCGCCCTGAAGCATTTCCGGGACACGATTCACCTCGTTTGTTGAGAGACTGACTTCGATCAGCAATTGGACGAGACGCGGCGAAACAAGAGAAGGAACGCTGCCTATTTTAATGTTCCGCGGGAAATGTGCAATCCGGCAACGGACGACCGGAGCCGATCAGTCTTCCAGGCCGTTGGGGTGGCAGTTGCACAGCCACGCCCGAATTGCCGGGCATTCTCGCCGGGGTGGCATCACCACTGTCACCCTGACTGAGCCCTATCCTGAACAGTTGATTGGCCCTGAAGGGACGACGCGGTCTTCACAGAATCAGCGACGATCAATTGTCCACCCGGCTCATGGCTTATTGCGGTGAAGACTGCTTTGTCACTGCGGGCAGACGAGTCCCGGGCGGCGAGACGGCAGATCACGTCACGGCGAAAAGCCGGAACACTAATCGAAGCTAATCTTCGCTAATGATGTCGATCAGCGAGGATCAGCGGAGATCAGTGTTCTGACAACGGGGCTGCGTGACACGGCCCCAGTTGATGGAAACGGAACGGATGGGCCATCTGCCGCACCCGGCGTCAACGCGCCGGGTCGAAACCGCCCACGGCGGAAAGGGCCGTAAACGGTCCTGAGGGGAGCAGACCATGGTGGTAACGGCACGTCGTGGCCAGAGACGACGAGCAGCCGCGAGAAACGCTGCTAAGTGAGCCCCAGTCGCGGCACGCCTGCGAGTTATTGCCCTTGCTGTTCGTGAGCTGAAGGGGGCGCGGCCTTTGAGTCAATTTCACTTGGGTCCGCAATCGCAAGCGGCGTAGGCAACGGAAGTGCGCGATATGACAGTACCGGAAACTCGGCCTGCAACTGGCGATGCAAATCGGTGCGCATGTTGTCATGCACCTTTTCCATCTCCGTATTCACTTCATCTAATGTTTCGCGAAGCGAAGCTACCAGTGTCTTGAGAACGGGGATATCTGCGAACGCGTTCCAGGCCAGTTTCTGGAGGTATGTGCCTGCGAAGTTCCACGTACCCATTACGCTGAAATACGAGCCGTTTCGATTCTTCTTAAGGGTAGCGATAATCGTCTCAAGCGTATGAACTACCTTGCGGCTGTCAACCTCCTTACACTGAATGATTTTTTCGAGCAGTTCCACGAGTGTGTCAAACAGCTCAGGAATTCGGCTCTCGGTTTCGTATTTGCGAAATATGCCATCGAAGTCAAAGCCTCGATCGTCCGACAAATCGAAGACCCATTTGTGATCGACTGCCGCTCCATAGTAACGCCCAATAGCTTGGATCAAATCCGTGCCTGGGCTGGGATGTCCCTGATGAGTTACATAGTTCTGCAACGTGTTGGTAATCGGCTGGAGCCATCCCGGTTGGTCCCGCTGTGCTAGCGACTGTCGAAGACTGATTGCTGCGTCCAGGGCTGCTCTGGCTCGTGCAACCTTCTGCTGTTTGTCGTCCGCAGCCAGCGCGGACATCAACTCAGCTACGCGATTCTTGAAATCTCCGAAACGTTCTTCGACGAAGCGGAGAAAGGTTTGCACGCTTGGACTATTTTCGTCGGGCATCCGTTCTTCTCTCCTATCTCCAGCCATCTGGAACTGGACCAACGCGGCAGAGACGCATTCTATTGCTGACCCGCCGGCCGCCACAATACCCCATACCCCGGTCGCTGTTATCCGAGCGATCACGGCTCAGTATCAACCCGCGTCACCAGAGCGGTGCCCTCGCCTGGGAGAACAGCGGGCCGTTGGTCCGCTAAGGAGGTGGCGAAAGAAGCCGCCCTCGCCCTAGCCCTCTCCCAAAGGGAGAGGGGACGATGCAAGAAGCCGACCTCGCCCTCGGCTCCCGCTTTGCGGGCGATGGAAGAGACTGGCCCTCACCCTAACCCTCTCCCAAAGGGCGAGGGGACGAACTGCTCACTCCACCGTCACGCTCTTCGCCAGGTTCCGGGGCTTGTCGACGTCGCAGCCGCGGGCTACGGCGATGTGATAGGCTAGCAGTTGCAACGGAATTACCGTGACGATGGGTTGCAGATATTCCTCGACCGCCGGAACCTCGATCACCTCGTCGGCCAAGCGGGCGGCCTCCGTGTCGCCGTTGCCGACCACCGCAATCACCGGGCCGCCGCGGGCTTTGATCTCCTGGAGATTCGACAGAACCTTGTCGTAGGTCGGACCGTGCGGAACGAGGAACACGCTCGGCGTGTGCTCATCGACCAACGCGATCGGACCGTGCTTCATCTCGGCCGCAGGATAGCCTTCGGCGTGAATGTAGCTGATCTCCTTCAGCTTTAGCGCGCCTTCCAGGGCGGTCGGAAAGTTGAACTGCCGGCCGAGGTAAAGGAAGTTGTCGCAGCCGGCATACTTGTTGGCGATCTCGCGGACGTGGTTGCTACACTCCAGGGCCTCGCGGACCTTGTCCGATAGCTGCTGCAACTCCTCGATGATTTTCATGCCGGCCGTGAAGCTCAGGTGCCGCAGACGGCCAAAATAGAGCGCCAGCATCGCCAGAAGCGTGCATTGCGAGGTGAACGCCTTGGTCGAGGCGACGCCAATTTCCGGTCCGGCGCGGAGGTAGAATCCGCCGTCGGTTTCCTGGGCAATGGTGCTGCCGACGACGTTGCAGATGCCGAGCGTGGGACAGCCCTTCCGCTTCATCTCGCGGAGGGCGGCCAGCGTGTCGGCCGTCTCGCCGCTTTGCGTGATGGCAAAGACGAGCGTGTGGTTGTCCAACGGCGGGTTGCGGTAGCGAAGCTCGCTGGCATATTCCACTTCGACGGGCAGTCGGGCGAGGGCCTCGATCTGGTACTCGCCCACCAGACCGGCGTGCCAACTGGTGCCGCAGCCGGTCATGATGATGCGATTGGCGTTGCGAAGCTGTTGCGGCGTCAGGTTGAAGCCGCCGAGCTTGGCCGTGGCGGCGTCGCGATCGAGCCGGCCACGGAGGACGTTCTGGATCGCCTCGGGCTGCTCGAAGATTTCCTTGAGCATGAAGTGCTCGAACCCGCCCTTGCCGACATCGCCTTCGTGGACGTCGAGCAGTTGGATGCTGTGGTTGACGAAGCCCTGGTCGCGGTGGATGACGCGGACGCTATTGGCCGTGACGACAGCCAACTCGTGATCGGCCAGGTAGATGATTTTGTCGGTGAAGCCGGCCAGGGGGGAGGCGTCGCTGGCGATGAAATGCTCGCCGTTGCCCACGCCGAGAATTAGCGGGCTGCCGAGCCGGGCGCAAATCAATACGTCGGGCCAGCGACGGAAGAGGACGGCCAGCCCATAGGTGCCCTGAAGTTGGGCGAGCGCGGCTTGGACGGCCGAGACCAGCGGCTGGTGATTCGTCGAGGATGGCTCGGCGATGCCCTGCTGGCGCTTCAGGCAACTGTCGATGAGGTGGGCGATGACCTCCGAGTCGGTAGCCGAATGGAAGACGTAGCCCTCGGCGACAAGGCGTTGCTTGATGGCGTGGAAGTTCTCGATGACGCCGTTATGGACGACGGCTAGCTCCTCGTTGCCGCCCATGTGGGGATGGGCGTTCTCGTCGCTCGGTTTGCCGTGGGTGGCCCAGCGGGTGTGGCCGATGCCGATGCGCCCCGGGGCAGGGTTTTCGGCCAGGAGGTGTTCGAGTTCGGCGATTCGGCCCGCGGTCTTGACGACCGAGAAGTGGCCGGCGGGCGAGAGGGTGGCGACGCCGGCGCTGTCGTAGCCGCGGTATTCGAGCCGGTGAAGGCCCATGACGAGGAACTCGGTGGCGTCACGCGGCCCGACATATCCGACGATTCCACACATAGCGGTTTTCTCCCTGTGGGAAAGCATACCGCGCCCGTTGCAGAGGGGGAAGGAACCAAATGAAGGCGTTGAGGCGGATAACGCGTCGAACGGTGATCGCGACTGTGCGGGTCGCGGTGAGTGGGCCGGCAAATGGGTGGGCGGGTTCGCCACGACCGCTACTGCTATGGCTGGCGACACCTTTTCGCGTCGCGCGCAATGGGCCAACGGAGGGACGGCAATGATCCTCAGGATGGTGGCAGGTGCTTGACACTGGCGGGGAATTCGGTCAAGCTGAACTCATCAAAAAAGGACGACGCCTACCGGTCTGGCTGTTGAGTGTTTGGGACAGCGGCCGGTTTCCTTTTCGGAGTGCCCGTGCGGCGCGTCGTTGGTGGCTGGTGAACATTGATGTTTTCCGTCAACACGGGTGTTTCGGAATGGAAGTGGGGTCGCTCTTGTCGAGAGCGCCAAATGCCGTCACAGACGTCGTGATCGGCACGATCGGCGCAAAAACCCGAAGAAGGAAGGCTTGGCATGTGCTTTGCGGACTTGGGGCGTCCGTTGAAGCACGTTCTCGTCTAAGCCGCTAACACATGCAAACACCATCTGAAAACGGCAGTCGTGTGCAGGATGAATTGAAGCGGTTGATTCCGGCGAAGAAGGAATTGATCGCGTGGATCGTGGTAGCGGTTGCGTTCGTCCTGTTCTCCTGGTCGTCGATCTCCAAGCTAGGGCGGGTCTGGTGGAACCAAGAGGATTATCAGCACGGCTTCGTGGTGCCGCTGTTCTCCTTGTTCCTACTGTATTGGCGGCGGGACATGATCCTGCCGTTCAAGGGACGCGGGAGCTTGTGGGGACTGGCCTTCTTCGCGGTTTGGGCCGCAATGCGGTGGATAACCGTCTATTTCAACTACGAGAGCCTGCCGGAGATGTCGATCGTCCCGTTCTGCGCCGGGCTGGCGCTTTTCGTGGGCGGCTGGCAGGGATTCCGGTGGGCGTGGCCGTCGGTGTTGTTTTTGGTATTCATGATTCCGTTGCCGGGGGCGGTGCAGGACGTGGCGCGGTTGCAGTTGCAGCAGATCGCCACCAAGCTGAGCGTCTTCGTCATTCAGACATTGGGGATTCCGGCCGTCCAGGACAGCGTGGTCATTCAAATGACGGACCGGCCGCTGCGGATTGCGGAAGCGTGCAGCGGCTTGCGAATGATGTCGTTGTTCTTCGCGGCGTGCATCGGGGCGGCGTTCATTATTCGCAAACCAGCTTGGGAAAAGCTGCTGCTAATTGTCAGCGCGGTGCCGATCGCGATCGCTTCGAACGTGGTTCGAATCGTGTTGACGGCGTCGCTTTGCGAGGTGGGACGGCAGTGGCCTTCGCTGATCAACCCAGAGCATGCGGAGAAGTTGGTTCATGACGGCGCGGGGTTGCTGATGCCGATCGTGGGGCTGCTGCTGCTGTGGGGCGAAGTGATCTTGTTGTCGAAGCTTCTAATTGCGCCGCTGCCGCAACGCCCATTGGTCGTGGGCCGACTGGCGGCGGGCCGACCGGCGGGCGCGGGGACACGGCGCCAAGCCACCGGCGAAGAGTGAACAAGGGGACACCGATTGGCGGCCGGTGATCGGAAGCGCCGCCGATTAGGGGACACGTGGGGACGATCATGACGCAGGACAGAGCACTGTTGCCTGGCGACTTGGCTGCGGCTCATTCGACGGCGCTGATGGGGAACGACGCGTTGGAAGAGAGCGGCATGGAGTGGGGCTTGGCCGAGCCGATGACGCCGGCGGGGCCCGACTTGATGATCTATGTGCACGCCCTGCGACGCCGCTGGTTGGCGGCCCTGGGCATTGGCTTGGCGTGCGCCGTCGTGCTGGCGGTGGCGGTTTACGTTGCCGTCGGCGACAAGTACACGGCGGTGGCGTACCTGCGCGTGGCAATCAGCGAGGCGCAGATGTTCGGCGGCAACAGTGCCATCGCCGACCCCGTGCGGTTCGACATCTACAAGAACACGCAAGAGCAGTTGCTGTTGAGCCGCTACGTGCTGATGGCGGCCCTGCGCAAGCCCGAGGTTTACAAAATCCCGGCCGTTAAAGAGGTGCAGAGGAACGGCGATCCGATCGAATGGCTCATGAAGCGCATTTCGGTGAGTTTTCCAGGGCGTGCGGAGGTGATGGCGGTAAGCGTCACGCGTGACCGGCCGGAGGAAGCCTTGACGCTGGTGAAGGCAGTCGTCGATTCCTACCTGACCGAGGTTGTCAACGTTGAACGCGACCAGAAGCGTGTCAGGGTGACGGAGTTGGAAACCGTCTGCGCGGCAAAGGATCAGAACATTCGCCGGTTGCGGCAGGAGATGAGGAACATTGGCGAGCAAGCCGGCGGCACCGAGACAGACGTGCTGACCACGAAGCACAAGCTGCTTTTGGAAGACTACAACTTAATTAACGCCCAGTTCGCCCGGAAGAAGGAGGACATCGCCCGGCTTAACAGCGAGCTTGCCGGTCTGCGAGCGTTATTGCAGAACGTCGACCAGACTGAGGTCAATCCAGTGGAACTGGAAATGATGCTCAACAACGATCAGATGGCCCGCGACTTGGCGATGGAGTTGGGCCTCAAGAGGATGGACCAGGTCTACACGAGTGGAACCGCTAAACCCGGAACAAAGAACGCGTATATCAACCGCCAGGCGGATCACGTCAAGGTCCTGGAGGAACGGTACGAGACCATCAAGGAGGCGATGCGGCAGAAGCTGCGGGGGAAGGAACGCAATCAGATCGGTGAAAAGATCCTTCAACTTGAAACGACCCTGAAGACAATGACAGTCGGTCTCGACGAGACCGCAAACAAGATCGCCGAGAACCGGCGATCCGCCGAAAAGATCGGCACCAGCACCGTCGAGTTGGAAATGTTGCGGTCCGATCTGAAGCGAGAAACGCTTCAGGCGGCGGATATGAGCAACGAGAAAGAGAAGTTGAAGGTTGAGCTTCGCTCGCCGCCGCGGATTAGCCAGTTTGCGGAGGCGGAACTCCCACTAGTGCCATCCAATGCGACGATGCGGATTGGGCTGACGCTGCTATCGGTGCTTGCGGGGCTGTGTTGCCCTGGCGCATTGCTCATGCTCTGGGACGTACGGACGCAGCGCATCAACACGACGGAGGATGTGTCAAAGAAGCTGCGAGTGCCCGTGCTTGGCTCGGTGCCGCGGATTCCCTCGCGAGTGATCCGCCGACTCGAGTCTCCCTCGAAGCGTTGCCAGAGCTGGCATCTCCGGTTGACGGAGTCGGTCGACGGCATTGCCGCTCGGCTGTTGGTGAAAGCGGACGCAAGGCGTTGCCGTGTGATCATGGTGTCCAGCGCCACGGCGGGCGAAGGAAAGACAACGCTGGCGTCACAACTGGCGCTGAGTCTTGCTCGGACTGGCCGGCGAACGCTGCTCATGGACTTTGACCTGCGGCGGCCCTCGTTCGATGAGGTCTTCGGATTGCCGCTATCGCCGGGCGTCTCAGAGTTGCTGCGGGAGCCGGGTCCAACCGCGGACTGCGTGCACCCGACGACCACGGACAATCTATTCGTCATGACGGCCGGCCATTGGGATCGACAGGCGCTGGCGGCTCTGTCAAATGGAGCGGCAACGGCAACGTTCAAACAGCTCCGCGAAGAATTCTCCTTTGTGGTGATCGACACCAGCCCGATTCTGCCGGTAGCCGACGCTCGGTTCGTCAGCCAGCTGGCGGACGAGGTCGTGTTGTCCGTGTTCCGCGATCTTAGCGAGGCGCCGAAGATTCAGGCTACCTGCGAGATTTTGGCCGCCTTCGGCGTCCAATCGGTCGAGGCCGTGGTTACGGGCTCGGACGATTACACTTACAATACCCAACGGGGAGTGGAAGCCACTGTTACCGCGTAAACAAAGGATGGCATCGATGTTTGGCAGCACTGCCGTAAGGATTTATATCGTGGCGGGCGTCGTCCTGCTCACCTACGGGGCGACACGACTGGTTCAGGGCGCGTTGGACCCGCCGGACGTCGCGATGCCAACGTGGAGTTTCGAGCAACTGCCTCGCGAGCTTGGCCCCTGGCAGGGGAAAAAGATTAAGCTCGATCCGCTAATCGCCACGGCGACCGGCGCGGATCGGATTGTGGATCGTCAATATCGGGACGATGCAGGCCACGTCATCGCGATGCACACCGCAATGTTCAAGCGGCCGGAGGTCGGAGTGTATCACAGTCCGCTGAACTGCTACCGCTCGCAAGGTTGGCAAAAGATCAAGGAGTCGCGACCGAAGCTGTCGCTGCCGAACGGGCTTGAGATTCCGGTCTGCCTGACCACATGGCAGCACGACAACGAGCGGGTGATGGTCGTTTACTGGTACCAACTCGGGGAGCATGTCCTGTTTGGGCGATTGGATCTCGGCCTAAAGGTTCGATGGTCGCTGCGAGGAAAGCCCAAGTGGCCCGCATTGCTCAAGGTGATGTTGCAAGTGCCGGCTCCGGACGTGGAAGACGCCAGAACCACTATTTTGGGTTTCGCCGAGCGGGTCGCCGCGTGGGAAAACTTACCGGAACATCGCAAAGAGGCGATGGTGTTTGACACTGCGGAAAAGGGTCGCTAAAGTAGTAGGTGCTCTTCAGCACTCTTTTCGCGGGGCAACGGGAGGCATCGACTTTGAGTACGCCAAGTCGCAATCGCTCCATGGAATCCAATCAACGCTCCGATGAGGCTACTAGCGGATCACGCTTCCGATATCTAACGCATTTCGACGCCATTCGCTCTGCGGCAACGAGAAGGGCGCGAGGTCTGGTTCGCGAGTTCTCAACGCCGCGTTCCTGGGCGTTGGCCGCAGTGCACTTGCTGGTCTTCGCTGGCGCCTATTGGCTCTCGTACCTTTTGAAATTTGATTTCAAGGTCTCCGCAGACGATTTAAGGCTGTTCGGGAAAAGCCTTGGATGGGTGGTCGGCGTCGAGTTTGTCATCTTTAGCGTCCTCGGCCAGTTCCACGGCTGGTGGCGCTATGTGACGTTCTCAGACCTCATCGCCTTGTTGCGGGCGGCGGGAATGGCCCTGTTGGTTCTGGCCACCGTGAACTTCTTCGGCGGCGTGCCTTACTTGATGCCGCGAACCATCCCGCTCTTGAACTGCATGCTCGTCGTCGGCATTCTCGGCGCGATGCGGGCCAGTTGGCGCGTCTTCCGCGAGGTGTTCCGGCCGATGATCAACGGCAAGGGCTATCGCTGGGCGCTGATGGTCGGGACCGATCTGTCGAACGGCATCCTGGCGCATCAGATCCAGTCCTACGCCGAGCTCCCGTATCGTCTGCGGGGACTTCTGGGAACGAACGGCACGCCGGTGGGCACGCACATCGGCCAGATTCCGATTCTGGGCAAGGTCGAGCAGGTCGAGGAAATCGCCGCCGCCTACCGCGTCACCGACATCTTGGTCATTGCGGGCACATTGGCCGGTCCACGGCTCCGCTGTCTGATGGAAGCTTGCCACCGCAGCGGTCTGAAACTCAAAATCATCCGCTCGTTCGCGGACCGTTTGGAAGGCGACAGCCGCGTTCCGATCCGCAACATTCAGATCAACGACTTGCTGGGGCGCGACCCTGTGACGCTGGACACCGAGAATATCGGCCGGCTGTTGGAGGGGCGACGCGTGATGGTGACTGGGGCCGGCGGCAGCATCGGCTCCGAGATCTGCCGCCAGATCATGAACTACCACCCCGAGGCCCTGATCCTCGTGGGACGCGGCGAAAACCGCATTTTTGTCATCGAAAGAGAGTTGCTGGCGCTTCACAGCGAGACGGCTCTGTATCCATGCATCGGCGACGTGACGAATCGCGAACGCATGGATCAGATCTTCAAGAAGCATCGACCGGACGTCGTGTTCCATGCCGCGGCCCACAAGCACGTGCCGTTGATGGAGGCGAACGTCGGCGAGGCAATCCGCAACAACATTTTGGGCACGAAGTGCGTCGCCGACCTGGCCGACAGCTACGGCGTGCTGAGCTTCGTGCTGATCTCGACCGACAAGGCGGTGCACCCGACCAGCGTGATGGGAGCCACGAAGCACGTCGCCGAGCGGTACGTCCACACGCTATCGCAGGAGTCGGCCACGCGGTTTACGGTGGTGCGGTTCGGCAACGTGTTGGGTTCGGCGGGAAGCGTCGTGCCGATCTTCCAGGAGCAAGTTCGCCGCGGCGGACCAATCACCATCACCGATCCTCGGATGACGCGATTCTTCATGACCATTCCCGAGGCGTCGCAGTTGGTGCTCCAGGCGGCCACGATGGGCGCCGGCGGCGAGATTTTTGTGCTCGAAATGGGTGAGCCCGTGCGAATCGTCGATCTCGCCCACGACATCATTCGCCTGTCGGGTCTGCCCGAGGATTCGATCGAAATCACCTTCACCGGCATCCGTCCCGGCGAGAAGCTTTACGAGGAACTGTACTTCGACGACGAGCAGACGCTGCCGACGTCGCATCCGAAGTTGCGGGCCGCGTACCATCGCCCCTATTCGTTGGCAGAGGTGCGCCGGGCGATCGGACTGCTCGAACGAGCGGTGAACGAGCCGGACGAAGCGCTCCGGCGGAAACTCCGCGAGATCGTCCCCGAGTTCAGCCCGTCGTTTAATGTGGTCGAGCGGCCGGAGGCCGCCGTGGGTAAGGACCGGCAGGAGGTTAAGGCCAGTGCGTGACGGGAATCGGCCTGCGACAACCCGCACAACCCTCATCCCCCATCAGTCAGTGCGCGGGCAGTCTACGACCGCTCATCAGACGCCCCGTGGCGAACTACCCGCGGCCCGAATGCAGCACTATATTGAAATATTGGCCATGCCCTAGTGCGCCTGGCCTGGATACCTCTCGCTCCCGGGATCGCCGGGAGGTACTGCTCCGAGGGACGGGGCAGTTCGAGCAGGGGACGCGCAGTGACGCGAAAAACAGACGATGAACGCATCCGGTTGACCGGGACTCAGGCCACCCATGGGGACGGAGTCTGCGCAGGGACCGCGGACCCCGCCGGCCAAACCGGTATTGCATTAGATCGATGGGAATCAATAATGGCCGAATCCTGAAACTCGGCCCCTAAACTCAGAACAAATCGTGTCCCAACCCATCACTGTTCCGCTGCTCGATCTGAAAGCTCAGTACGCCACCATTCGAGAGGAAGTCCGCGCGGCCGTCGACGCCGTTCTCGACTCCCAGCAGTGCATCCTTGGGCCCGTCGTGAGCGATTGCGAGGCCAAGTTGGCCCAATACTGCCACACGGCTCACGCAATTACGGTCTCGTCGGGCAGCGACGCGCTGCTGGTCAGCTTGATGGCCGAAGGGATTGGCCCGGGCGACGAAGTGATTACTACCCCGTACACGTTTTTCGCCACGGCCGGCGCGGTTGCCCGGCTCGGTGCGAAGCCGGTGTTCGTCGACATCGAGCCGAAGACGTTCAACATCAACCCGGCCGCGATCGAGGCTCGAATCACGAGCAAGACCAAGGCAATCCTGCCGGTCCATCTGTATGGCCAGTGCGCCGACATGGATGCGATCGGCGATATCGCCAAGCGGCGAGGGATTCCGGTCGTCGAGGACGCGGCGCAGGCGATTGGGTCGGAATACAAAGGTCGCCGGGCGGGCTCCATGGGCCGCTACGGCTGTTTCAGCTTCTTCCCCTCGAAGAACCTCGGCGCGGCCGGCGACGGCGGCATGGTTACCACCGACGACAACGCCGTGGCCGATTCGCTGCAGGTCCTGCGCGTGCACGGGATGAAGCCAAAGTACTATCATTCGCACATCGGCGGCAACTTCCGCTTCGATTCGCTTCAGGCCGCGATTATCGCCGTGAAGCTGAAATACCTCGATCGCTGGACGGCTGGGCGCCAGGCAAACGCCGCGCGCTATCGCCGGCTGTTCGAAGCCGCTGGCCTGTCCGCGCAGAACGGAGGCCAGGGCGTCGTGCAGCTTCCGTACGAGGTGCCCGGCAATCGGCACATCTACAACCAGTTCGTAATCCGCGTGCCGCGGCGCGATGCGTTGCAGGCGTATCTACGGGAACAGAAGATTGCCAACGAAGTCTACTATCCGGTGCCATTGCACATGCAGCAGTGCTTCGCCTATCTGGGCCATCGCGAGGGTGAGTTCCCCGAAAGCGAAAAGGCGGCCAAAGAAACCCTGGCCCTGCCGATCTACGCCGAGTTGAGCGACCAGCAAGCCGAGTGGATTGTGGAGTCGATCCGCAGTTTCTTCAAGAAGTAAAGCAGCCGGATTTGAACCGGAGGAAGCAGCGACAACGAAGGTTGAGTGACAGGGCGTCAAAACGGACGCCGTTTTGCCATGAAATTGGGGGTTGCGGACGCCTTCTTGCCGTATTTGCCGAGTTTTGGTATCTTGCTGTCGGGGCTGGGTGGTCGGAACACCACTCGCCAAAAGGGCATTGGTCTGCTTGCTGGGCAGTCGGATCTGCCGAAGGGTAACGCTATGAAGAGGCCGTCGCATATGCTTCCGCCGTGCGCTGCTCGCACCCGGGCCGCGTTCACCCTGGTCGAAATGCTCGTGGTGATCGTCATCATCGGCATCCTGGCCGGCCTGACGATTCCGGCCGTAATGTACGCCGTCGGTCACGCCAAAGAGGCCACGATCTACGCACAGCTTAACCAGCTTGAAAGCGCCTGCCAGATGTACAAAGAGAAGTTCGGCGAGTACCCGCCGGACTTTACGGGCCTGGACACTAGTATCTATCCGGCCGCCGTTGTGCAAGCTTCACAACAGGCGATCCTGCGGCATTTGGCCGCGGCGTTCCCGCAGTATAAGCCGGGAATCTCCACGGGCACCCCTACCTACGATTGGCCCGGTTTTAGGCTCGATGTGCTCAACGGTTGGCAGCTCGACGTTAACAACCTTACGCCAATGGGCGCGTTGACGTTCTTTCTCGGCGGTCAGCCCGACTGGCTGGCAGACCTGACCGGCGATCCCTCCGATATCACGCTTCCTAACGGAACCAAGGTGCTGCCTGCTAAGCCGGTGAAGGGCTTCTTGGGCTTTAGTGCGGACCCGACGAACCCTTTCGCGTCTGCTGCTGTGAGTCCCAGTCGCGTTAGTCCGTTCTTCGACTTTGACTTGGGTTGCTTAAACGACTTCGTTGGCGGTGCCGGGTTGCCTGGGGGCATCGCCGTGTGGCCGAGCAAAGCGTGCAACAGAAGCAAGAACTGCGCGATCGTCTACTTCCGCGCCGCGAACGGCAGCTATTTGTGTGAGGGGAGCGCTGATACCGTCAAGTCATGCGGTGCCGTCTACGCCGCTGCGGATACACGGTTGTCTCAGTT
>JAJFUI010000331.1 GCA_021372555.1 Planctomycetaceae bacterium
CGGCCGGGCATGTTGCTGCGGCGGAATGAGAGCCGGCGATGATCGAAAATGCTGATGACCACCGGTGGATGGCATTCCAACATCCGTCGTGCGATCAACTCGTGGCTAGCGGTGGCATATCGTTCCTTTAGCGCGAGGAGAACCCAACCGCAGTACTGGCCGTCGGCTGCAAACCACGCGGTGGGCAGCAGCAACCGGCCGGCCAGTTGGTTGGCCACCTCCTCTCGGGCGTTCGCCGGCGCGGTGCGCGGATCGACACCCCATCGGGCGAAGACGCGATGGGCGACGTGTTCGCCGATCTCGTGAGCCACGGCCCAATGCCGCCGCTCGGTGCGTGGATCCGGTCGGAGCAAGATCGTGGCCGACGTTCGCTCCGGGCGATGGCTCGTAAGTCGAACGTACCGAGCGCGGCCATTTTGGCGATCGTCCCAGGCGACGGCAATTCCCAGCGTGCGGGCGAGGTCGACGGCGTCAACGGGCGGGCTGGCAACGGCTCCCTGGTGGAGAACCTCCATCGCCATCTCGTCCAGGCCGGAGCTTAATTCTTCGCGGGTGTATTGGGATAGCACGGCAAGACCTCCAGGGCATGAACGCTTGTATACTATAGCGTGGCGACCGGATTTCGCAAGCACCGTGTCTGGCCACTTGCGCCGGGGCGGCCAATCGTGTAAGATAGAATCGTGTCAAAAATGCTCGGTGGGCGGGACGACTGGAGCCGGAGCGGTCCTGCCGACACAGCCCAAGAAAGATGCCGCGGGACGGCGACATTGACCGATTCCGCCTGGCAGACGTTGACGTGTCTTCCAAGAAAAAATCCACCCACCGTAGTTACGCCCTGGTGAGCCTTGGCTGTCCCAAGAACCTTGTGGACAGCGAACGCATGGCCGGATTGCTCGATCACGACGGGTATCGAATGGTGGGCGATCCCCGAAACGCCGAGACGGTGATCGTCAACACGTGCGGGTTTATTGGTGATGCGCGCGATGAATCCTACCGCGCGATTGAGGAAATGTTGCGGCTTAAGGATCGGGGGCGGGTGCGCCGCGTGGTGGTTGCCGGCTGTCTTGCCGAGCGCGAGCGCGAGGCCCTGCTAGAGCGATATCCCGGTATCGATCAGTTGATTGGCGTGTTCGCGCGGGATGAGATTGCCGTTGCGATCAATGGCTTGCCGGTCGCTGGGAAGCGCGACGATGCCGTCGGCGGGTCGCAGGAAGCGGGCCGGGCGTTGTTTAGTCCCGCGCCGAGTCGCCCCCTGCCCGACAGCGGTCGGCATCGGATCACATTGCGACACTTGGCGTATCTGAAAATCGCCGAAGGCTGCAACCGGCTTTGCAGCTTTTGCGCCATCCCGCAAATGCGTGGCCGCTACGCGAGCAAGCCGATCGATCAGGTCGTGGCCGAGGCCGAAGAGCTGGCCGCCGACGGCGTGCGGGAGTTGGTGCTGGTGGCCCAGGATACGACGTTTTACGGCCTGGATCTCGATGGTCGGCCCCAATTGGCCGAATTGCTTCGCCGGCTCGACCGGGTGGACGGGTTGTCGTGGATCCGTCTGATGTACCTGTATCCGATGCATATTACCGACGAACTGATTGAGACGATCGCCGGTGCGTCCAAGGTACTGCCGTACCTCGACATTCCTTTGCAGCATATTAGCGACGATGTGCTGCGGCGGATGCGGCGTCAAGTCAACCGCCGGCAGACCGAGGAATTGCTCGACCGGCTGCGCGGCGGGATCAAGTCGTTGTCGCTGCGGACGACGTTGCTCGCCGGATTCCCTGGTGAAACCGAGGAGCAATTCGAGGAGCTGTTGGAATTTGTTCGGCGGCAGCGTTTCGAGCGGCTGGGCGCATTCGCGTTTTCGAACGAGCCGGGCACCGCCGCGGCGGATCTTGACCAACACCTACCGGAAGAGGTAAAACTGTCGCGTCGCGACCGATTGATGGCCGCGCAACAAGAAGTTGCGTTCGCCTGGAATGCCTCGCAGGTAGGGAAGCGGCTCGATGTGATGATCGACCGGCCTGTGCCTGGCCAACGTACGGCGTATGTGGGCCGCTGCTGGGCCGATGCGCCGGAGGTGGATGGGCAGGTTTACGTGACCGGCGAGAACCTCGCGGCGGGCCAGATTGTCGCCTGCGAGATTGTCGCCGCCAAGGAATACGACCTCATTGCCGTTGCCTGACGTCTCCATGAATCTGCCGAACCAGTTAACGTCCCTGCGGTTGATGCTCTCGGTGGTGCTCTTCTGCTTCATGGCAGTGGGGTACTATTTGACCGCCTTTTGGCTCTTTCTGGTCGCGGCCGGCACCGACTGGCTGGACGGCTATTACGCGCGAAAGTACGGCCAGGTCACGACGCTGGGCCGCATTCTCGATCCGTTTGCGGACAAGGTAATTATCTGCGGCACGTTCATTTTCCTCGTGGCCATCAAGCAGATCACGGACATCGCCTGGGGGCTACAGGCGTGGATGGTCGTGGTGATTGTAGGTCGCGAGTTGCTGGTGACCGCGCTGCGGAGCTTCATCGAAGACCGCGGCTCCGATTTTTCGGCCAAGATGTCCGGCAAGCTGAAGATGGTATTTCAGTGCGTTGCCGCCGGATCGTCGCTGTTTTATCTCCATCAACTTCAGGGCGGCCGCGCTACGGAGTGGTGCTGGTGGTTGATGGTGCTCTCGATTTGGTCGGCGGTCGCGCTGACGGTGTACTCGGGCGTGGTCTACATTTTTGCCGCAATGCGTCTGTTGCGGACCTCGTCGCGTTCCACGTAAAGACGTCTGCAGTGGCTTTCCACGCTTCGCATCCTCGCGCGGCGCGTGAGGAGCACGATGCCTCATGCCACCCGTTGCCGCACAAATCGTCGCCGCCACGTTCGTAATGTTGATGATCGCGGGGTGCGTCACTGTGTGGGCCATCGCCATCGGGCGTTGGCGGCGGGGGCAACCGGTCATTCCCTACCAGCCACGGCGGCCGGCGCCGTGGCACGGCATCGACGTGGCTATCGTGATTACCATGTTTATGGTAACGGCGCCGCTCTTGATGCAACTGACGCGGAGTTGGTGGCATGCGCCGGCTCCGGTGGCAGCGCCGGCGCGCATCGATCATGCGGAGACCGAGCACCCGCTGGAGCGGGTTTTGGTGGAACGGCCGAGCGTTTCCGCGGTGCTGGTGTGCGTGGCCCTAGCGGTCGTTGTGGCGCCAGTGACCGAGGAACTGCTTTTCCGCCTGCTGTTGCAGGGGTGGCTCGAGTCGGTCGAACGACGTTGGAGACGACGGCTCGTTGCGCTGCGTCAGATGACGGCGGGCCTGCTGCCGATAAGTGCCGTGGCGCTGCTGTTCGCTGCGGTGCACTACCGAGAGCCAGAGCGGGGCGATGTAACGACCATTGTGCGTCTGCAAAACGTCCAAGTGGCGGCGAGCCTGATAACGGTCATCGTGCTGGTGTGGTGGCTCCGCTTTGCTGCGGGGGCAACGATGGTTGATCTCGGCATCGTTCGAGGAAAGCTGATGGCGGACATCAAGCTCGGGCTTTTGGCGTTCGTGGCCGTGACGGGGCCGATCTATGCGATATGGTTCGTGGCGCAAAGGCTATTGCCTGCGGATGTCGTGACCGATCCGATCCCGATTTTCGGGTTGGCGGTCGCGCTGGGAGTGTTGTACTATCGCACGCACCGCATCGTGCCGGCGATTGCGTTGCACATGGCCTTCAATACGACCGGCGTGGTCCTGGCACTGACCACAACCCTCAGGTGAGACGGCTGGGGCAAGCGACTCAGACCTGTAGCATCATCGCGGAGCATCACTATGTCGTTTGGCTTTGGCATTATCGGTTGCGGAATGATCGCGCAATTTCACGCGAGGGCGATTGCGGACTTGCGGGGGGCGAAGCTTGTGGCCTGCTACGACACGGCGCCGGCGGCCGCTGACAGGTTGGCCCAAGCGACTGGCTGTACTGCGTACCATGATCTGGACGCAATGTTGGCGGACCCGGCCGTCGACATCGTTGCCATTGGAACGCCCAGCGGCGCGCACATGGAGCCGGCCGTTGCGGCGGCTCGGGCGGGCAAGCACGTCATCGTGGAAAAGCCGCTGGAAATCACCCTGCGTCGTTGCGACCGGATCATCGAGGCGTGCCAGCAGGCCGGCGTTGTGCTCTCGACCGTCTTCCCCTCCCGGTTTCACGATTCGAGCGTCGAGCTGCGTCGCGCGGTCGATCAGGGTCGGTTTGGTCGTCTGACGCAGGGCGATGCCATTGTGAAGTGGTATCGCACGCAGGAATACTATGACAGCGGGGCGTGGCGCGGCACCTGGCAACTCGACGGCGGCGGGGCACTGATGAATCAGGCGATCCACAGCGTCGATTTGCTGCTCTGGTTGATGGGACCCGCGGTGGAAGTGTGCGCGATGACCGGCCTGTTGGCTCACCGGCGGATTGCGGTCGAGGATGTCGCGGTGGCGACGGTTGGCTTTGCCAACGGTGCCATCGGCGTGATTGAAGCCAGCACCGCGGTCTATCCCGGCTATTTGAAACGGATCGAGATTCATGGCGACGAAGGCTCGGCGGCGATGGAGGAAGAGGATCTTGTGAGGTGGGACTTTGCCAAGCCGGCCAAGCGCGATGCCGCGCTCCAGCACGCGATGGCCGATCGCAAGAGCGGTGGTGGCGGAGCGGCCGACCCGAAGGCCATCGGCCACCATGGTCACGCCCGCCAGTTCCGCGACGTTCTGGAGGCCATCAAAAAGGGGAGGCGGCCTCTCATCGACGGACAGGAGGGGCGCCGCTCCGTCGAACTGATTCTTGCGATCTACAAAGCCGCCGAAACGGGCCGGGCGGTGAAGCTGCCTTTGTCGGGCGACCCCGCGTTGAAGGCGCGCAAGGCGGGGATGGCAGCGCGATAACGCGGCGGGGACGGAGTAAAGTCCTCTTCCCCCGAACCGCCTATTTTGCGACAATGCCGCACCCGACTCGTATTCCACATGCGGAGCGTGAGGAGTACGTTTGCGTGGAGCTGGGGAGTGGACTCCGATGCTGCGTCGAAAGATCATCGACTATTCTGTCTACTTGGTCGTGCGGATCCTGATCTGCATTGTCCAGGCGATTCGGTTGGAAACGGGTGTTCAGCTCGCTCGCGGGCTGGCTTGGCTGTTTTGCGACGTCCTGAAGATTAGGGCTTCGGTCGTCGACGACAATCTGGCGCATTCGTTCCCGGAGATGTCGCCGGCCGAGCGACGTGGCGTCGCTCGGCGCATGTGGGACCACCTGTTTTTGCTGGTGCTTGAGGTTGCTCACACGCCGCGAAAGATCCACGAGACTAACTGGCGTGACCATATCCGGTTGAATAATGACGGCGAGTTGATCCGCTGCATGCTGGACGATCGGCCGGTGCTTGTGGTCACGGGGCATCTCGGCAATTTCGAGGTTGGGGGCTATGGACTGGGCATCTTGGGATTTCCCACGTACACGGTCGCCCGGACGCTCGACAACCCGTACCTTGACCGCTTTCTGAACCGTTTTCGGGCGGCTACTGGCCAGTACATCATCCCGAAGAACGGCGGCTTCGATCAGATTCTCGCTGTTCTGGATCGCGGCGGCACGATGGCGTTTTTGGCCGACCAGTATGCGGGACCGAAGGGTTGTTGGGTCGAGTTTTTCGGCCGGCAAGCGTCCGCGCACAAGGCGATTGCATTGCTGGCGCTTGAAAACAATGCGAGAGTGTCGGTTTGCCGCGCCCGGCGGCTTGATCGGCCGATGCAGTTCGAGATGCGCAACTACGCCATCGTCGATCCGCAAAGCGCCGAACCCGCAATGGGCACGGTTCCGGGGCTGACGCAGTGGTACACGAGCCGCCTGGAAGAGCTGATCCGCGCCATTCCCGACCAGTACTGGTGGCTCCACCGTCGTTGGAAAGACACGCGGGAGCCGAGACGCCATAAGAAAGCGGCGTGAGCGATTGATGATTGGCAGCGGGCGGCCGCCCGATCATCAATTTTTGCGCCACACCCCTCCGGCGCCGGCGTCTTGGAAGCCGAGCCTGCGAAACGTTCCGAGGGCACAGGTTTCCGCTTCGCGAGCCTGGACCTCGACGTGAACAATGCCGAGCCGCACGAAGTGGCGGAACGCTTCGCCAAGCAGAAACGTGGCGAGGCCGCGGCGGCGATATTCCGGGTCGACGGAAAGCGTCATGAGGCCGACGCCTCGGCTAACGCACTGGGCGGCGCTGGGCTCCAAGCTGCGGAACGTGGCCGACGCGAGCGCCGGACCTCCGCCGCGCGGCGTTAGCTCGAATCGAGTAAGGTCGAACGCCCCGAGCGTGCAGGCCTCCCACCAGGTGGGCGTGGGTGCGTCGGTCGTCACGTTGATTGCCGTCTGACGTCGGGCCAGCATCTGTCGGCGATCGACCGGTGGCTCGAATCCGCACAGTTCCCGCTGCAAAAGCACCGTTCGCTCGATCTCCTGGTAGCCGCGAGCGGCCATCGCTCGTCGGGCGACGGCGTCGGAATCGAGGATGCCGGGCAATTCACTGCCGCCATACAGGCCCAGGTAAAACGGATCGAGCGGCGTGGCGCCGCCGCCATAAAGCACCTTGGCCCCGCGGTCGCCGAGATACTTCTCGCACCGGTCCAGCAGGCCGTCGGCTACCTCGTCCTCGGGACAATCGGGCCGCGTCACCACGACGCAACTGACACCCGATTCGGTGGAGACCCAGTTGCGGTCGGAAGAGGGTCCGAAGCCGGCGTGGGCAAATCCAACCGGCTGCCCGTCGTTTCGCGCGACGATCAGGCCGGCGTAGTCGAAGTACAGCTTGGCGAAGACCAGTTGCTCGAGCAGATCCAGCGAGATTGGCTGCAACAGCCCCGGCTGCCCCGTCCGGCTTCGCCACAGCGCTGTCAACGCCGGCGGGTCGGTATTGCGAAAAGCGTCGTAGGTCAGCATGCGGGGTGGGTGTTGAACAATTGCGGAAACGATGGCGGAAGACGGTGCATTCTACTTTTTGCACCCACCATCGGCAACGCCGATTGCAACGCACGCTTGCGAGGAATGCAAGACGATGGAGGAGACAGTTAAAAAAACACAGCCGGTTGGCAGGGAGTGCTGCGGACAGCACGCTGGGTTCCGGCAGTGCTGCTTTCGCCTACCAGGCACCCTTTTCCAGTTGTCCTAGATGCTCCAGCAGCACGACATTCGGCTGTCCCAGGCCTGCGTCCAGGCGGGCCGAAAGGGGTGCGGCGGCGCCCTGCGCTCGCAGATCGGACAGGTATCCGCGCAGTAGTTCAAGCCGATCCGTCCGCGACTCGATGAGCAGATGAATCCACGCCCAAGCCTCGGCGTAGTCGTCTTGCGTCATGTCTTCGGAACCGCGCAGTGATTCGAGCCGCTGAAGATTGGGCTGCCAGTGTTCTTGGTGCATCCGCACCAGCAGGCGGTCCAAGAGGGGGCGGTTCAGGCCGCGGCTACCGCGAGAAACCTCGAAATACTTCGCGATTCCTTCATCAAGCCACACCGGGACGTTTGGCGCCACGGCGTGGACGTAGGCATGCGTCACCTCGTGCCGGAGGTCTTCGGCCATGCGGTCGCCCCACTGGGCATAGACCGTCAGGTGCGTGTCGGTCTCGACGAAGAACGCCCGGCGGTCGGGAAACTTGGGGTAATGCAACCGCATGAACCCTTGGAACCGCTCGGGGTTCTCGAACAGATAGACATCGATCGGCTCGTCGGAGGTGGGCAGCGCGAGCTGCCGGCAGAGATCGGCCCGTTGGGAGGTCAGCTCCTCGAACAGCCGATGGTGGGCCGAAAGCGGAAAATCGCTGTGGATTACCAGTTCGTCCCGCACGAGCGTGTTGCGGTCCGGTAGCGTCAGCCGTCCGGCCAACGAGCCGGCACAGCCGGCCAGTAGCAGGACGGCAAGTACGCTGGGGACGAGTCGCACGGGCCGGCATGATAGCAGGTTTTTTGCCGGGTCGGAATGCCGGTTGGGGCGTCCGTGGCGAGTTGCGGGGGCTGTCCCCCTGCGAGATTGCCGATTAGCGCCCAGCGATCAACGCGTCCAGCTCCGCCTTCAGCCGCGGAATCACTTGGTCGTAAGGGAAGACGCCGAGCGGCGTGCTGCCACGCTTCAGATGGACGGCGTCGGGGCCGCACCAGAGGCCGAGATCGGCGTGGTCGGTTTCGCCGGGGCCGTTCACGCGGCAGCCCATCACGGCGATGGTGATCGGATAGTCGGCGGCGTAGCGGGTGGCGTCGCGGACCTGCTCGGCCAGTTCGACGAACGCCTCGTTTTCCACCCGCGAGCAACTCGGGCAACTGATGATGTTGAGCGGACGAGCGGCCGCGGCGGAGTCTTCATCCGAAAGACGACCGGCCGCCACGTTCGCCAAGATTTGCCGCCCGGCTTCGACCTCTTCACGCTTTCGGCCGGCCGGCACGGTGAGCGAGACGCGGAGGGTGTCGCCGATGCCGGCGGCGAGAAGCGGCACGATTGCCGCGCGGGTTTTCAGGATTCCTTCTGGCGGGAGTCCGGCCTCGGTTACTCCCAGGTGTAACGGTACGTCCGGACGCACGGCTGCGAAGCGACGGTTCACTTCCACGACTCTGGCGGGGTCGGAATCCTTGAGCGAGACGCAGTAACGGGTGAAGCCGAGCCGATCGAGCAACTCGCAATGCTCGAGGGCGCTGTCGAGCATGGCTTGGACCTGCGGGTTGACGGGGAGCGGCTTAATATTCGTGTCGGCGAAAAGGGGAGATTCGCTTCTGACGCGTCTGGCGATTGATTCGCTGGCCGCCCTCACCCCCGGCCCCTCTCCCGCAAGCGGGCGAGGGGAGGTTGTTTTCGCTGGATCGCCCGCAAGCGGGCGAGGGGAGGTGGTTTTCGCGGGATCGACGGAGCCACAGTTCACGCCGACGCGGAGGGCGCAATCGTGCTGGCCGGCCACGTCGACCAGGAATCGGACCTTGTCCTGCCACGATCGCTCGGGCTCGTGGTGATACAGATGCCCCGGGTTGTAGCGGATCTTGTCGACCAGCGGCGCGACATCGGCCGCGAGCCGGTAGTTTTCCTGCAGATCAACGGAGAGGTTGGCGTTTGTGCGGCGTCGGATTTCCGCCAACGCCTCGCAATCCCGCTTGGTGTCGACCGCGATTCGCACCACGCCCGCGCCTGTCGCCGCCAACTGCTCGACCTGTGCCACGGTCGCCTCGACATTGGCCGTCTTCGTTGCGCACATGCTCTGCACGACAACGGGGTGGCCTCCGCCAATAACGACGGAGCCGATTTTCACGGGGCGAGTGGGGTTGCGGGGAGTTGGAAATGCGGATTGCGTCATGTGAAGATGCGATGCTAGCGTCTGGCCAATGCGCTCATATTAGTCCTGTTACCGCCGCGAAGGAAGGGTGGCGGTACCGCGTGCTCCTGACGTCGCGGGCTGCTGGCACTAGAGGACACGACGTGGCTCCTCACGTTCCGCGGGAGGAAACCATGGAGTCGAGCCGTGCGGCGGTCGGGGCAGGTTGACAACCTGCCCCACGACTATGAGTTCGTTTTGCGTTTTGCGCCTTTGGCGGCGGGCTTCTTAGCGGGCTTTTTGGCCGGTTTTTTTACGGTTTTCTTGGCGGCCGGCTTGACGGGGGCTTTGCGACGCGTCGCCCGCTTGCTTGGGCCGGCGGCGGCGCGCTCGGCCAGGAGGTTCAATGCGTAATCGAGGGTGACTTCCTCGGGCGCGGCGCCGCGGGGCAGCGAGGCGTTCGTCACGCCGTCGGTGAGATAGGGGCCGTAGCGGCCTTGCAGCAATCGGACCGGCTGACTGGTGACCGGCGAAGCGTCGAACGTCTTGAGCGGCTCCTTGCGTGAACCGCCGCCGGCGCCGCGTCGCACTTTCGGCTGCGCCAGCAACTCGAGCGCCTGCTGCAAGGTGACGTCCAACGGCGAAAGGTCATTCGGCAGCGAACGAGTCTCCTCGCCGCACTTCACGTAGGGTCCGTAGCGGCCATTGTGGGCTACGACCGGCTCGTGGGACTCAGGATGCTGGCCTAGCGTGCGCGGCAGCGACAGCAGCTTCAGGGCCGTTTCGAGATCGATCTGCTCCGCTTCCATGCCACGCAGCAACGAAGCGTTCTGCGGCTTTTCGTCGTCCTCGGCGGTGCCGCGCTGGACGTAAGGCCCGAACCGGCCGACCTTGACGAACACGGGCTTGCCGGTCTCGGGGCAAGTGCCCAGCGGCTGGTCGCCCTGGCCGGCCTTGTCGAGCAGTTCCAAGGCGGAAGGCAGGGTGACCTCGTCGGGCGGCATCCCATCCGGCAGGCTCGCGCGGCGGTCGCCCTGTTCGAGGAACGGCCCGTAGCGGCCGACGCGGACAAAGATTTCCTCACCGCCATCGGGCTTGCCAAGCGAGATGCGGCACACGTCTCGGGCGTCGATTTCGGTGAGCTTGTCGGCTAGGAGCTGCTTCAGGCCTGGGTGGTCGTTGCCGAAGTAGAACATCCGCAGATAGTCGACGTGACTCATCTCGCCGCGGCTGATCTGGTCGAGTTCGTCTTCCATTTCCGCGGTGAACTTGTAATCGACCAACTCGGGCAGGTGCGTTTCGAGCAACTGCGAGACGGCGAACGCGGTCCACGTTGGAATGAGGACGTTGCCGCGCTTGGGCTTGAAGACGTAATCGCGGGCGAGGATCGTTTCGATGATCGCCGCGTAGGTGCTTGGGCGGCCGATGCCCATCTCTTCGAGCGCGCGGGTGAGCATGGCTTCGCTGTACCGATTGGGCGGCTGGGTCGTGTGGCTTTTCGGGTCCAAACCGACGCAACGGAGCACTTCGCCGATGGTCACGGCTGGGAGGACCTTCTCGCGATCGGCCAGATCCGATTCCGGATCGTCGGCGCCCTCGACATACGCTCGGAGATAGCCGGCGAACTCGATCGTCTTGCCGCTTGCTTGGAAAACGGCGCCGGCGGCCTCGATATCCACCGTCAGGCGATGTCCTCGAGCGTCGGACATCTGGCTGGCGACGGTTCGCTTCCAGATCATATCGTAGAGGCGGAACTCGTCCGGGGTGAGTCGGCCGCGAAGCGATTCGGGGAACTCGAACGGATGGCCTGCCGGGCGGATGGCCTCGTGCGCCTCCTGGGCGTTCTTCACCTTGGTCTGATACACGCGCGGCGATGGCGACAGGTACTGGTCGCCATATTGCGATGCGACCAGTTGCCGGGCGGCGGCGATGGCGACGCTGGCCAGCGTAGTCGAGTCGGTACGCATGTAAGTGATATGGCCGTTCTCGTACAGGCTTTGCGCCACCTGCATGGTGTGGCGAGCCGTGAAGCCGTACTTGCGGTTTGCTTCCTGCTGCAGCGTGCTCGTGGTGAACGGTGCGTAGGGACGGGTGGTGTACGGCTTGTCCTCGAGTCTTGCGACGCGCCACTCGGCGGAGCGAAGGCGATCGAGCAGTTGGGCGGCGGCAGCCTGATCCATCAGCAGCAGCCCGGCGTCCTTGAGGCGACCGGTGGCCGGGTCGAAGTCACGGCTCGCCGGGACTCGCCGACCATCGACCGATACAAGTTCCGCCTGGAAGTTCTCGGCATGGTGCTCGTCGCGCTCCGCGCCGAGGCGTTTTGCGAATGTGCCGAGGAGGTCCCAATAGGTTGCCGCAGTGAACGCCATCCGCTGGCGTTCGCGCTCGACGATGAGGCGGACCGCCACGCTTTGGACTCGTCCGGCCGAGAGACGCGGGCGGATCTTGCGCCACAGCAGCGGCGAGACGTCGTAGCCGTAGAGGCGGTCGACGATGCGGCGCACCTCTTGGGCGCGGACCAAGTCCTCGTCGATCTGCCGGGGCGACTTCAGGGCTTCGCGAATCGCCTCTTCGGTGATCTCATGGAACACGAGGCGGTGGACGGGCACTCGGGGGCGCAGCACCTCGCAAAGATGCCAACTGATGGCTTCTCCTTCGCGGTCTTCGTCCGTCGCCAGATAGAGTTCTTTGGCGTCCTTCAACAGGTCTTTGAGCTTGCGGACCTGTTTTGATTTCTCATGGGGGATAACGTAGATGGGCTGGAAATCCTTTTCGACGTTGACGCCGAGGTAGGCCCAGTCCTCTTTCTTGTACTCCTCGGGGACCTCCTTGGCGCCCTGGGGCAGGTCGCGGATGTGGCCGATGCTTGCCTCGATGGTGTAGCCACGGCCGAGGAACTTGCTGATGGTCCGAGCCTTGGCTGGGGACTCGACGATTACCAGCGATGTTTCGGGGGTCGAGGTGGATTTCTTGGCCATGTGCTTATCTTGGGAATCTGGGAAAGCTTTTGATCTTAGGTCCGCCTGCAATTGCTGGCAAGCGGTTGAGGGATCAGGCGTCGCCGCTGAGATCGTTCCGTGGCTTGTGAAGCTGGGTAATGTGTGATATTTTTTGTTGCTTGTTTGGCGGTCGATTCAATCGCGAATTGGCATTGCATTTGCGCCCAACTCATTTAGAATCACCGGATTGCGGCGGCGGCGATGCCCTCCGACGGCGCGGCAATCAGACGCCGCGTGTCCGAATCCTCCGCTAGCTGCATCGCGACACCATTACTAGCGCTGAGGTGGCTTGTCAAGCCGAGTTCCTCCAGGATATCCCCTCGACAGAAGGACAACAACCCGATGGCCAGCCCGTTCAAGGTCTTCCGCAAAAACCAGAAGGCCATGCTCGCGTTGCTCACGATTCTGACGATGTTCAGCTTCCTGTTCATCCCAATTTTGATGGACATGATGGGGCTGCGATCCGGCGGGCCGGAAAACCCGGTCGTTGCCAAGACATCTAAGTTTGGGAGCATCAAGCTGCGCGATCTGCAGCACCTTCGTGAGAGCCACCGGAAGGTGGTAATGGTGATGACGGATCTGAAGCGGGTGGCAGCGGACGCCGAGATCAAAGACTTGATTAAGACGGGCAAGATACCGGAGGCCTACGAGTCGCAACTGAGGGCCAATGCGGAGCGGCAGGCGGTGCAGGAAGCCGAGTCGATGTTCGGTCCGCCGACGGAAGAATCGCTGGTTAGCACTTGGCTCATGGCGCGCTACGCTGAACAAGAGGGCGTTATCGTCAGCGATAAAGCGATCAATCATTTCCTCTTCGACGTCGAGACGAGGAACCGGGTCACCGCCAATCAGATGAAAGAGACGTTCCAGCGTGCGGGGATTTCGGTCGAAACGTTCTTCAGCCTGCTTCGCCACGAGTTGCTTGCGCAACAGGTTCAAAGGATCATGCAGCCGGCGATGAGCCCCGTGGCGGCGACGCCAGCCGAGCGATGGGATTACTACAACCGCCTGAACCGCTATGCCATGATCGAAGCGGTTGCGGTTCCGGTCGCTGATCCGGCCTTGCTCAAGCAAGTGCCCAAACCGACCGACGCGCAGCTTAAGGCGTTTTTCGACGAGCACAAGGGAGAGATTGCGCGGCCGGAATCGCCGGAACCGGGTTTCCGCCGGCCGCATCGCGTGGCCCTGGAGTACGTCAGGGCGGACATCGAGAAGTTCACCAAGGCGATTACGGACCAGCAGGTTCGCGAGCAATATGAAAAGGAAAAGGATCGATACGATCAGGTGACCGAGCAGCGCGCGAAGCAGAAGGCCGCTGCCGAGGCGCAAAAGAAGGCGGCGCAGCAGCCGGAGAAGACGCCTGCGGTCAAGGGGCAGACGAAGAGCGAGTCGGCGAAACCGTCGCAACAGCCTTTGAAGGCTGGTCAGCAACAGCCTGGCAAGCCGGCGCCGGCGGCTCCCAAGCAACCTGCGACCCCGAAGGCGGCAGCGCCGACCAAGGAGCCGAATAAGCCGAAGGATTCGAAGAGCACTTCGGAGAATAACCTTCCGATTCCGTCGGAAGGGTTGGAGGGCGCTCGAGTTCAATTGGCCTCGTTTGCCGAGGAAAAGAAGGAAGACAAGAAGCCGGACGCGGCCGGTGCGAAGACGCCCGTTGCCAAGCCGGTGACGCCTGCTTTGGCGACACCGCCGGGGAAGCCTGGGGCCCCGGCGGCCAAGTCGGCGGGGTTAGGCTTGACCGATGAGTTGAAGAAGGACATTCGGCAGGAGCTAGCCGCGGAGAAGGTTCGCAAGATATTCGCGGAGTTGAAGGAAGAGATTGGCCAGTACAGCGAGAAGCGTCGCGAGTATGACGTGCTGAAGATTCATGCCGCGGAGCAGAAGAAGTCGATTGAGCCGCCGCCGCCGGAGCCCAATTTCGAGAAGTTTGCCAAGGAGAATGGGCTGACCGCTGGCCGCAGCGGCTTGATTCCGCAATGGGAGATGCAGGGCAAGGACATTGGCCAATCCTTCATTGGTAGCGGCGCTTACGTGTGGAGCTACGCCTTCCGCGGCTTGGGCACGACGTTCCGCTGCGAGACCTCCCAGGACACGAAGGGCGACGCGTTCCTTTTCTGGAAGACGGGAGACGAAAAGGAGTATGAGCCGAAGTTCGACGACGCCGGCGTCCGCGCCGAGGTCCTTCGCGAGTGGAATCTGATTCAGGCGCGCGATATTGCCATGAAGGCCGCTCAGAAGTTGGCTGCCGAGGCGAAGAAGGCGAATAAGTCGCTGCGGCAAGTTTTCCCGGATCGGCACGTCATTCTTCCGGCGAAGTTCACTTGGCTCAACTTCCCGAGCGTCGCCAGTCAGTGGCAACAGCCGGCGCGGCTCAGCACCGTCGACGGCGTGGAGATGCCGGGCTGGGATTTCATGCGTGAGGTTTTCGGGCTCCAGGAGAACGAGGTTGGCGTTGCGTTCAACGCCCCGAAGACGATCGTCTACCTTGTCCGTCCTGCCGAGTTCACGCCGTCGTACAAGGTTTTGCGGCCGCTGTTTGTCGCCGAGCCGTACGCGAAGTACTACGCTGCCGGCCAGGAGGATGTTGCGAAGATGTGGCGAGCGTGGTTCGATGAGCTCAAGAGGTCGGCTGGCTTTGCCTGGGGGCCGGGTCATCGGATTGATCGCCCCAGCGACTACGGCCCGATGAGCGGGGATTAGTCGTCACACGCGTCGAAGTGTGGGCGTGTTAGCCGCCGATGTACTTGGCGTGTACGGCCCGAGCGGTCGCGACATCATCTGTGCCGGAGATAATCGCTCGAGCGTCGGGGAAGACGGTGAGTTCGTAGCCATCAACCAGCAGTCGCAAGAGATACTGGTTGCGGACGACGCGTCCAACGCCGGCCAGCCGCGTGGCGAGTTCATCGAGGGAGACGCTTTGGTCGGGGTGGGTCAGTTGCACGGCGCCGCGGCCACAGAGGACTGCGGTGGTGCTGGCCGACCGGCCCGAAAGCCAAGGGAACTGGCCGTGCTTGCAGGTCGGACAGTCGACCTGAGTTCTGAGTCGGCCTAGGTCGATTTGCCGGAGGTGGTTGGCCCAGAGATCGACGACCGTCAGGTCGCGCGAGATGGCGTGCCGGTTGCCGCTGAGAATCTTGATGGCCTCGGCGGCCTCGAACGAAGCGATGACGCCGACGATTGGGGCAAGGATACCGGCAGTCTGACAGGTTGGCGTCGCGCCCGGGGCTGGGCAGTCGGTCATCAGGCAGCGAAGGCAGCCGGTCTCGCCGGGGAGGATCGTCATCGTTTGGCCTTCGGCTCCGACGCACCCGCCGTAGATCCACGGAATGCCCTGCTTCACGGCCAAGTCATTGATGAGGAAGCGGGTCTCGAAGTTGTCTGTGCCATCGAGAATCAGGTCAACGTGATCGGAGAACCGCTCGATGGTTGTCGGCTCGATGTCGGCGACGATCGGCTCGATGACTACGCCTGCGTTGATACTCTGGAGCTTCTCCGCAGCGGCGATTGCCTTGGGCGTGCCGGCCTCTGCGTCGGACTGATCAAAGAGAGTCTGACGTTGAAGGTTCGAGAGTTCCACGAAATCGCGATCGACGATCCTCAGCGAGCCGATGCCGGCGCGGACCAGGATGTTGGCAATCGCGCTGCCCAGGGCCCCACAGCCGCAGAGCAACGCCCTGGATTGTCGAAGGCGTCGTTGGCCGTCTTCGCCTAGCGGTGCAAATCGGGTTTGACGGGCGTAGCGGGCGAGGTCGCCGTGTGGGTTATGATTCATCAATAGGGCCTAAAGTGCGAAACGTCACGCAAAGGGTCTTGGTGCTGGCGCCATCTCCTTGGTGACCATTATTTTGCCTCGTTCTTCCCCTTCAGCACGCCGGCTAAGAATGACGCCGTTGCCGATCCGGGGGCGCGAGCGACCATTTCGGGCGTTCCCTTGGCGACGACCTGGCCGCCCTCGTCAGCGGCGCCGGGGCCAAGATCGATGATGTAGTCGGCCGCCTTCATGATTTGGAGGTTGTGTTCGACGACGAGCAGCGAATGGCCCACGGCCAGCAGGGCGTCGAAGCAGTCGAGCAACTGGACGACGTCCGAGAAGTGCAGGCCGGTGGTTGGCTCGTCCAAAATGAAGAGCGAGCGGCCGCGTTTTGCGCCGGTCATGTAGCCGGCAAGCTTGAGTCGCTGGGCCTCGCCGCCGGAGAGTGTGTTGGCTGGTTGTCCGAGTTGGACGTAGTCGAGTCCGACGTCGATAAGCCGCTTGAGGCGGGCTTGCACTTTTGCCTGACCGCGGAAGAAAGTGAACGCCTCACGGACGGTCATCTCAAGCACGTCGGCGATGTTGCGACCGCGGTACGTCACCTCGAGGATTTCGTCGCGATACCGCGCGCCATTGCACTGGGGGCATCGCATGTACACGTCGGCCAGGAACTGCATGTCGATCTGGATGTAGCCTTCGCCTTGGCAATTGCTGCAGCGGCCGCCATCGACATTGAAGCTGAAGCTGCCGGCGTCGAAGCCGCGGGTGCGGGCCTCGACGGTTTCAGCGAATACCGAACGGATTTCATCGAACGCCTTGAGGTAAGTCACGGGGTTCGAGCGCGGGGAGCGGCCGATCGGGCTTTGATCGACCATGATGGCGTCGTCGAGCTGCCCGTCGCCGATGAGATCATCGTAGGGATACGGCTTTGGGGCGTCCTTGCGGAGACGCCGGCAGAGCGCGGGATACAGCGTGTCTTGGACGAGCGTGCTTTTGCCGGAGCCGCTGACGCCGGTTACGAGGCACAACACACCCAACGGGAACTCGACGGTGACGTTCTTGAGGTTGTTGCCGCGAGCGCCGGAGAGCCGAATCCAGCCGTGTTCCGGGGATCGGCGACGCCCGCCGCCGCCGAAGCCGCGCCGGCCTGCGAGATAATCGCCGGTCAAGCTGTCGGGCGATTGTTCGATTTCGGTGGGGGTCCCGTGAAAAACGAGCTTTCCGCCGCGCTCGCCTGCTCCGGGGCCGATTTCGACGATTTCATCGGCCGCGCGGATAATCGCTTCTTCGTGTTCCACGACGACGATCGTGTTGCCGCGGTCGCGAAGCTGCCGAATGGCCGCCAGCAGTTGATGGATGTCACGCGGGTGCAGGCCGATCGACGGCTCGTCGAGCACATAGAGCATGTTCACCAGGCTGGAACCGAGCGCGGCGGTGAGGGCCACCCGCCGAGCTTCGCCGCCGCTAAGCGTACGCAGCGTCCGGTCGAGCGTGAGATAGCCCAGCCCGACGGCTTCGAGGTATCCGAGTCTTGCTTGCACCTGTTCGAGCATCATCCGGCCGACTTGCCGCTGATGTTCCGTCAGTT
>JAJFUI010000344.1 GCA_021372555.1 Planctomycetaceae bacterium
AATTGTGCTGCATTTTGGCCAACATGCAGCCAAGGTTCACGGCGAGGCTTGTGGTGCCGACGCCGCCGATGGCGCCTGCCACGGCGATGACTTGGCTGCCGTGAGCGCGGTTTTCGCCGCGGCCACCTCGTCGCTGGCTGATCCGACCGACGGCGGCCAGCAGGTCCTCGATCCGGACCGGTTGCGTGAGGAACTCCTTGGCTCCGGCCCGCAACGCCTGCAGGATTAGATTCCCGTCGTTCGACGAGCTGAGCACCAGCACGGCGCAGTCGGGCGAAGCGACGGCCAAGCGGCCGACCAGTTCCAGGGCCTTTTCGCGGTCGGCGTCGATCGCCACCAATCCGACGTCGGGGTTGGTCTGCGCCACCACGTCGGCGAAGAACTCGTAGCGCGAGCACTCGGCTTCGAGCCAGATCATGTCCATGCCCAGCAACATGCTCTTGAGCGCTTCACGCTGCGAGTCGCTAGGATCAACAATGGCTAATCGAAGGACGTTGCTCATGAAGGAATCGGTCGGGTACGCAACTCAGGGAGGCGTGTCGCAGTCGTTTGACGCGGCGGGCGCTCTGCCATGCTCATTTCGCCATGACGCCGAGCAGCGGGCAAAACGTTCGGCGCGCGGCGGTCTACGCGCCATATCTTATCGATCAACTCTACTTTACCACGTCATATCCAACGGGACCCATAAAGCCCGGCGGGTTGCCGTGCGAGCCGCTCGATGAGCCGTCATTACCGGCATTCGGTTTCGACGCGGAGTAGCGGTCGTAGGGGCCGTTCGCACGGCGACGCGCGACCTCCGCGGCGGCTGGTCGGCCGCTCCCCCCGCTTGTCTGGCCGTTGGCTGCATCGGCAGGCGATGGGGCCGGAACCGGTTCCGCGTCGCTCGGAGGTCCGGGCATCATGCCTTCCGGCGTCGGGCCCTGCGTGCGATCCGCGGGGCAGCAATTCGGCACTTCGAGGTGGCCCTTCATGAACAGTTCCCAATCGCTCGGGCTGGTGGTCCGCGTGCCGGGACCGCACTGCGGCACTTCGTTCGGGTCCATCGCCTCGACCAGCTCCGGCGTCACCATGATCAGCAGCTCGATTTCATTCCGGTTCTCTTTGACATGTCGGAACGCAGCTCCCAGATAAGGCACTTCGCTGATCCAGGGGAGCCCCCCGTTCTCGGCTTCGAGCACCGTCTGCACCAAGCCGGCGATCGCCAGCGTCTGTCCGGCCTCCATCTCCACGGTCGTATGCACGTCGCGGTCCTTGATCGACGGGACCTGGGTGCCGTTGATGTTGTAGCTCCGCGTCTCGTCCAACTCGCTGATCTGCGGCCACACGTCAAGGCGAATCTTGCCGTTGCCCAGCACGACCGGAACGAACCGGACCTGTGTGCCATAGGTCTTCCAGGAGATCGAGATGGTGCCCAAGCTCTGCGGTTCCGGCACCGGGATTTGGCCGCCCTGGTTGAACGACGCCTTCTCGCCGTTGATGGCTACCAACGTCGGTTCGGACAGAATCTTCATCAGGTCGTCCTGCCGCATCGCATCGAGAACGCCGTAGAAGGCGCTGCTTCCCTCGACGATGCCGAAAGCGAAGGTGGCGGGCGTCGCGGCGTTGCGCGCAATGCCGCTGCCGGCGCCGCCGTCGGTCATCGTGCCACCGGGGACCGATGCGATGGTGTTGCTTCCGGTGATCTTCGCCCAGTCAAACCCGAGTCGCCGCATCTTGGTCCGCGAGACTTCCATCAGGCGAACGTGCAGCAGCACCTGCTGGCAGCCGCCGACGCGGATGTTGTTGATGGCCTTCGGATAGAACTCCTCGGCGATGCGGATGACGCGCTCGACCACGTCGGGATGATCGACGTAGCCGGAGATGAGCACCGAATTGGCCACTGGCGTAATCTTCAACGCCGCTTGCGGA
>JAJFUI010000138.1 GCA_021372555.1 Planctomycetaceae bacterium
AACTTGTTGGGCGTAGGCAGCCGCTGTCTGTGCCAGCGAGCCGTGGGCGTTGAGGTTCAAGCGGCCGTCGAGGTCGACGCAGAGGATGGCGAAGAGGGGCTTGTAGAGGCGGCCGTCAGCCGTCGAACGGACCGGCATGCCAAGATCGACCCAGACGCTGTCCGGCACGCCGTCGCCGTCGTTGTCGACGTCCCAGGAGAAGGGCGCGGGCGTTTGACTATAGGTGCTCTGCCCGTCCCAGAGCGGGTTGAAACCACTGGCGTATTGGTTGGGCGCCGCGGCGGCATTGTAGCTCGGGTTGCTGCCGGTGAAGTTGGGATGGTCGTCCGGCAAGGGGCGCATCGTGATCGCCCGCTTCATGTCGATAGCCATCGCCCTCGCGATGGCCGGGAGACCGTCGGGATCCGCAACGGTATTGAAGTTTGGGGTGATGCTTGTGACGGTTTGCTTCGCCCAATAGCGGCACAGGGCCGCGCGGTGCATCGAGGGGAGCGTCTGGATTCCGCCTGGGGCATTGGTGTTGGGCACTTGGGCCGCTAGCAACATGTGCTGGAAGTCGGGGGCGGTGTAGTCGGTGTTCGCGCCGCCCGGCGGGTTGCTGAGCGGGTTGGTCATGGCGTTGTAGTAAAACGAGAGCGGCAGATTTGGCAGCAGGGCGACGTGGCAGGGACTGGCTACGTCGGGTATCGTTTTGGTCGCATCAAGGTTGCCAGCCGCTGCGTTGTAGCCGAAACCGGTGCCGCTAAAGGGGACGCCGTTGATGATGAACGTCGAGTTCGTGGGCGGAAGCGTCGCCGCGTCGGCGAACGCCATGACTTGGATGGTGCCGGCGGTGGAGTTGCCGCCGACGATGCGGGTGCTTTGGCCGACAAGTGCTTTTTCGGCCACCGTGCCAGTCGTCGGCACGCCGGTAACCGTCAGCACGCAGCCGCCGCGGCGGGCGAGCTCGGCGGCGGAGATGCCGGTGACGGTCATGTCGATCAATTGGGGAAACGGCACGCCGGCTCCGCCTGCTGCGGCTGCCACGGTAACGGTGCCGCCGACCCAGCCGTTGCCGTACATGGTTTCCAGCAGGCTGTGGGCGCCCATCGCGGAGGTAGGATTGGGGGACCTGCCCGCGGAGTCGGTGTTGGGGCCGCGAAGGACCTGCAAGGCGGCTTGACGGAGCAGGCTGCGGGCTTCCAGCGGCGATGCGGCCGCGCCCTGCTCGATGCGCTCGATGCTGCGGGCGCCACGCTGGGCCTGGCCGCTAATCATCAGGAAGGCCACGGCGAAGAGGCCGAAGATGGCCAAGAGCGCCAGGACGACGAGCAAGACGACGCCGCGGCGGGGACTGGCGGGCAGTGGGCAGTGGATCGGGGATCGTCTGTTTCCGTTCATGATTATCTTTCCTTCGTACGCGACGGTCGCTTGCCCTCGTCCGCGGGAACTGGTCAGTGGTCAGTGGTCAGTGGTCAGTGGTCAGTGGTCAGTGGTCAGTGGTCAGTGGTCAGTGGTCAGTGGCTAGTGGCTAGTGGCTAGTGGCTAGTGGCTAGTGAACAAGGCTCAAGGCTCAAGGCTCAGGGTTCAGGGTTCAGGGTTCAAGGTTCAGGGTTCAGGGTTCAGGGTTCAATGTTCAATGTTCAATGTTCAATGTTCAATGTTCAATGTTCAATGTTCAATGTTCAATGTTCAAGACCCAAGACCCAAGAACCAAGACCTAAGATCCAAGACCTGAGACCTAAGACCCGTGCTCTCATTTGTTCCAAATTGCATCGTTATCTAATTGGACCGTGGTGCTGTAGACGCCGGTGACGCCGTCGACGACGACGAGACTCGTGCCGATTTTCGGGGAGGCCGCAGGGTTGTCCGGGTTTGCTGGGCAGTTTATGTCTGCGGGCGTCCAATCGGGGCCGGTGAGGCTGACCATCGACACCGGCGAGTCCGGCTTGGCGTCCGCACGATTGACGCCGACCACCCGATACCATTGGCAGCAGCAGGGAATACGATTGTTGGCGCCGTCGACGGTCCAGCCGCAGAGCATCACCCACTGGTTGTCTTTGAGCTTGTTGATGGGACGCGAGAGGTTCGTGTCCAGCGGCGTCCTGAGAATGACTGTTCCCCCGCCGAAGCCACCGCCGGGAAATGCGGCTGCGCCGCCGGGGTACGTGGTACTGACCGTCGACATCGCGACGTCTACGACTTGCTCGCCTTCGGGCACAGGTGTTGCGACCGACGTGTCCTGGCGAAGGTTTCGGCGGTAGCAGACGACGACGGAAACGTAGTAGGTTCGCGGTCGCTGCAGATCCGGCATGACCGTGAAGAACCAGGAGAACAGGCCGTCGGTCGTGCTGATTGGTGTAAGCGGTGCGGTCAACACCGGCTCAGACGGCAACGACGGATACGGTCCGACTCTGCCGGTGCTGTCTTGCACGAAGCCACGCGGTCGGGCTGACGAGCCGGAGACGCGGTCGAACGTCAGATCGTCCTGCCAGCGAAAGACCTGTTCGGTCAGGGTTCGTTTTTGCTGTCTCTGGGCGGCGGTGTCGGCAGTTGCCAGCGGCAAAATGCCGGCGAACGACAGTCGTGGCAGCGGGAACAGCGGGCCGTAAGGAGTAGGACCGCCGAGATTCATCGTTAGATTGTACGACGAGGAAACGCCCAGGGGATCGACAGCGAATGGGCCTTCCAGCACATTGAGCGTGACGCCGCCCAAGCCGGCTCGTGTGCTGGGCGTCGAGACGGGGCCGGCTGGCGGCGTCGTGACAGGGTCGCCCATTGTCGACGTGTCCGTCATGCGCCGCGTTTTGATTTCGCGGAGGCTGGCGCGGCCGCAGGCGCCGGTGCGGTCGGACTTGTTGGTTTCGATCAGGGCGAGCTTGCCGATGGGGATCAGGGCGGCGACGCCGAGGATGCCGATCGAGAGGATGAAGATCGAGACGAGGATTTCGAGCAAGCTGATGCCGCGGCGGGCGAGGACGGCATTGAGTCTGCCATGCCGTCGCAGCCCACGGACCACGGACCGCTGATCACTGACCACATTCATACTACTTCCCTCCCATGCCTTGGGCGTCGGTGGCCAGCGAGCGCGAGGCGGCGATGCTGGCGCCGGGAGCGACGTTGCTGGTGGTTATCGTGCCGGTCAGCGGGTTGATTACTACCCAGATGTTGTCGAGGTCTTGCCAGTTCGCCCACTGAGAGCGGTTGTCGGGCGTTGGTGTGGCAACGCTCTGTCCGACGCGTTCGCGTTTGCCGACGAGGAGGAAGATCGGATCCGTAATCGCCATTGGCGGGGCGACGCCAACGCTAATAGACTGCACTGACCCGCTTGCTGAAAACAGGATCATCACGTCATTGACACCGAAGGGCGCGGCTGGGTTCGGACCGGACGCGGCAAGATCAACGACGGCACCGGCAGGCAACTGGAGCGGCGACGGGGACAACGTGCTAGTCCGACGGCGCTTGATGCCGAATAGCATTGGCTGAGACCATCCGGCGGTCCACGCCGTTTGCTGGTGATACTGTGGTTCCAGTCTCAGTGTGAGCCACCGATTGGTGATCCAACCGTTTGTCACGGTGATGCCGGTGTTGAAGTCGATGCCGCCGTTGGAGGTTAGCGCGAAGTCTTTCGAAGGAATCACCGTTGGGTCCTCGATGATCGTATACCAAGGACCTTGGGCATTTAGTTGCATGAGGTCGCCTCGATGGATGGTATCATTCGAAAAGTCCGCGGCTTGCGGTGGTGCGCCAGGGATTCCACGAATTTGCACCCGTAGAATGGTGCTGCCATCGGGCCAGGTACTCGATTGGTCCCATACCATCACAACGGCGTCGTTCGTTTTGCCGGAATACGGCGATTCCTCGTAGTTATCGAAGCTCATGGTGCACGGGAGTGCACCGAAGCGGTGGAGGATAACGCCATAAGGGCGGCCGGTTTCCATCGCGCGATTGCGGGCGGAGCTGAGGTAGACGTTCAGGGCGCGGGCGGCCTCGCGGGAGCGGCGGGACTGGGTGGCCGGGACGATCCGTGTGGCGGCGAAGCCCATCAGCAGGACCATGATCGTGACGACGACGAGCATCTCGACCAGGGTGAAGCCGCGCGAGGGGCGGGCGGCGCGAGACAGGAGGCCCGTGAACGGGCCTGACGGGAGCAATGGGCCATCGGCGTTGGGACCCGGCGTAAACGCCGGGCCTAGTACCGCTGGCGCGGAAACGCCCGTGAACGGGCGTGACGACCATCGCCGCCCGCATCGTGCGGCTGCTCGCCAAAGGGCTGACGCGGAAACACCCGTGAACGGGCGTGACGCGGTGCGGACGACCAACGAGCGATTCGGATTGTTGGATGTCGAGAATCCCATGTTACCGCTGCTCGATGTGATGGTTGGTGATGCCGCCGTAGCTGGTGCAGCCGACAAGACTTCCAATCAAGAGGAAATCGGTGTTGCCGAAGATGTTCCCGTTGGTGACCCCGAAACTGAATCCGTCCTTGATATTGATTCCGCGGTTGGTGTTGCTGTCAGTTCCATTCGAGTAAATGAGCGGGACCAAACGCCAGGCGCTCACGTCCACGCTATCCGTGTCAAACGGATCGTGAAAGGATGTCTGGGGATCGTTAGGATCCTTGGCTTGAATCGCGGAGTACGGTGTGAACCCTGGTGCCCAGCGCAAAAAGAAGATAGGCCGTCCCCATCCATCCAGGAACTCAGGATAGCCGTTATGGTCGGTGTCGCCGATTTCAGACTGACTGAATTGCTCCATCGCTTCTGGCGAACCGATACTCACAATTGCATAGAGCAACTCAGCTGACACGTTAGGTCCCAACTTGCCAGCCGCCGCACAGTCTTGGATCATCTTGGTGAAGCGGTTGTAGTAGAGCATCCCCATTGCGGGTATCGCCAATCGCTGCTGGGAGTTGGGCAGGAGAATCGGTGGATCACCGATTGTTGTCGGAGCACCGGTCGGCGTTGGAACGTCCTGAATCCGCTCCGGCATTTCCATGCGCATGAGATCGCGGAGAGCGTAAAGTCGATCAGTCGCTATCTGCGGCGGCATAAGCCGATTGCCGCTCGGATCAGTCGAAATATTCAGCGGCACGCGGCGAGTCAGGTAGGACTCGTAGCGGGCCATGATGATGTTGTGGAGTTTGGCGATGGTGGCCTTGGTGGCGGCTTCGCGGGCGGTGGTTCGGGCCATTTGGAGGGCGCCGAGCACGAGGCCGGCCAGAATGGCGATGATCGAGATGGTGACGAGCATCTCGACCAGCGTGAAGCCGCGGCGAGAAGTGGCTAGTGGAGAGTGGCTAGTGGCTAGGGGATAGGGTGACACGCGCATGCGGTCACTGCCCACTGGCGACTGCCCACTGCCCACTGACGACTGTACTGCCCGCTGCCGAGTGACCACGGGCCACCGGCCACTGGCCACTGACCACTGGTCGCTGGCCACTGACCACTGGCCACTGGCCACTTCTCTGTTGCTTCTCATGGCTGTTTCTCCTGGCGGGTTGCCCGCGTGCGAGCTCCGCCGCCCGTCGGAAAGGAAACGGCCTTGCCCTTGGATTGGCTCGTTCTCTGCGAGGCTGCG
>JAJFUI010000356.1 GCA_021372555.1 Planctomycetaceae bacterium
GCATCCGGCTGCGGGGCGTTTCCGAGACCGTAAGCGAGGTGCGCGATTACTACAATGCCGCGGCGGGCCTGCGGCGCGGCCGGCTCAATCTCCAAGCCAGGCAAGTCGGTGTCCGTCCACGCGACCAGCCGAGCTTCGCCCGGCTGAAGCGAGGCGGGGTCTTGCCCCAATTCGAGCAATTGCCGCAGGTTCAATGTACCTGGCAACGAACGTGCGACGCTCATTGGCGATTCGTCACGCTGCTTGGCCCAGAACGGCTTCGATTGCTCGGTTGGGGAGAGGGGCGTCCATTCGACGCGAGACTCAGGCCGGAGGGAATCGCTGCTCGTTCGGTTGGCAGGAGCAGATTTCGCCGATGGGATTGTACCGAGCCACGCGGTCTGCACTTGGCCGTCGGCTGTCTTGCGCACAAGACCGGCGCCTTGTAGCGTCCAGTTGGTGCGATTCAGCACACGGACGCCTCCGCCAGCGTCCTCCGCCAGCGATATTTCACCGCCAAGTTCGAACATTTCTTCGCTGTGGACAAGGCCCGTCGAATTTGATCCGACATGGAAACCCGAAAGCGAAGGTGACTGGTCGCGATGGTAGACCAGGCTGCGGACATCTTCGCCCAACGACATACGAAACAGGCCTGGTCGCGCGACGGTCGGGAATGGCAAGACGACGCCGCCCGGGTCAGCCATGGCAAATCCGTAATTCGTCGCCAGCGATGTATACAGGGCGTTGTAGCGCGTCAGATGGGCACGGGCGTAGTCGGGCTGCAGTTCCGCCACCGCCAACTCGGTCTGCGAACGGACGAAGCCGATGTCCAACTGCGCCAGCTTGATCACCGTGCCGGTGCAAACGACGGCGATGACCGGTGCGGCGGCCCACGCCCATTCGACGCGTCCGAGGGCGCGAAAGACTGCCCAATTTGCAGGGACAAGCACGACCAAATATGCTGCAACGACCCAGAGCACAAACGACCGGTTGGGCACCTCTACCCGCGCCGCGTCTTGCAGCGCGCCACGAGCGGCCTGGGCGATTGGGTTAAAGTCGTTCCATGCAGCGAGACCGGGGCCGGTCGGAAAATCTCGTCCTGTCTCGGAATACTGCTCGCTTTCTTTGGCGCTTTGCGCGTGCACATCGGCCGCGTACTCAGCGAAGGGAACGCCCGTGTCGCGGACAAAGTACCGAAGCTGGGTTGCGCGGGCGGCGTCGAGCGGTGGGCCGCCATCCGCCCAGGCCAGTCGAGTATCGCCATCGGGGCCCTCGACATATTTGCGAGCCGGCCGCCGGAGGAGCATGGCATTGAAGACCTCGTCACAGCCTGGCCAGTCCACGAACTCGCGGTCGGACAGTCGGAACGCGGAGGCGATGACTCGGCCGCGACCGACGCGCCGCTCGACGAGAAGTTGCCCTGAGCCGGGCACGTACTCGGCTTGGGGCTGCTTTTGCAGTCGGATGCCACTCCACGCCCGAACCGGCTTTAACGGCCGCAATGACTTGCCCGAAAAAGCACTCAGTTCCGCGAGGTCCCCCGCTTGCAGTTTTCGGGCGCCGGCGGTCACGGCGGGCAGATACGGTGCGAGGAAACTGCCGCGCAGGCCATCGAGCGTGTCGGGGCCGCTTAGGATGAGCTGTCCGCCCCAGTGCAACCAGTCTCGGATTGCCTGCTGCTGCGCCGGCTCGAACGCCGCCGGCGAGGCGTCGTCCCAGATCAAGCAAGCGATCGACGTCCACTCATTCGCATTAGCCGGTAGCGGTGGGCGGCGATCGCCGGCCAAGAATGTCACCGACCGGTGCCCCGCCCGATTTTCCAATTGGCTATCCCACGCACCCGGCGGCCGGATCGAATGGAGGCCTTCCACGTAGCGGTAGAGTTCCGGAGAGCGTGCCAGAACAACGACTTGGTACTGATACGACGCAACCGCGGAGAGCGGCTGCGGCTGTTCAAGCAACGTGCGTCCTGATCGACTTTCGTTTAGTCGGCAGGATATCGACGCCCGAGAACCTCCCGGCGAGACAAAGAGCAGCGTCTCAAGCGATTTGGCCTGTCCTTTCGAAAGCGCGACGTCGCGACGAGTGGCAAGCCGGAATGGCGATTTGCACAGCGGAAGTGGTTTCGAGTCTCTATCGACCGGCGTCAGTTCCAACTCGCCAAGCAAGTCGAAATGGTTCGCCTTGACCGCATCGAGCGAGACGCTGGTCCAGTGCCCCGGCTTGTACCATGCGAATTGCGGCATTCCCACCGCACCGGCCGGCGGCCGAGAGATCAAGGATTCGGCGGACAAGGGAGGCTTCTTTGCTTCCTCCTCGCGCTTTTTGCGTTCGAGTCGCTCCTTTTCTAAGTCCTCTGCCGTCTTGTCCTTGTCGGCCGTTGCACGACACCCGCCGCAACCTGGAAGAAGGAGCGCCAAGAAAAACGCGATTGCGAAGCAGAGAAGCCAGAACGGCCAGAGCCGTGACGCCGGGACCGCCGCCGGCCGACGCTGCATGCCCCGACCGCCTCGCCGATGCAGAGTCTCACAGTTTACCGCCACGGCGCCTCCTCAATGGCGGATAGTGTACCTCTTGGGCCAGCTCTGCGGAAGTAGCACTGCCGGCGGGTGACGGTTCACGTGCGACGGGCGCGACGTTTTGCCGCGTCGTTTCGTGCGACTGCATCGCACCCGCGTCAATGCGAATAAGTATCGTAAAGGCTACGTACTCGCAGCGCCTTTTCGAACTCGACCTTGCTAAGCGGCGTGGCAGGCCGAACCTCGATCTCCGCCGGCGAGTCCTTCGTCACATGCAGGAAGTTTTGCGAGTATCGCGCATCGAGGCCCACGAGATCGAGCCACGCGTACAGCGCCGGATGCTCCGCTCGGAGCGTCACGACGAAGGCACCCTCCTTTTCGACCACGTCGGCGGATAGCCTCGGGTCGACGAGGTTCACATCCTTTGGCCTCGACAAGGTAACGAGGTTGTCGGATACCGTCTTACCGTCGATGTCGACCTTTAGCCAAACGAGCGAGGCTTTCGACACCTTTTCGATGGACTGCACTTGCCGGCTCGTTCTGGCTGGAATGTAGAGCTTCAGCGATCCGTCGCTAAGTGCCTTTCCGGCTGCGTCGGTGATGGTCCAGGTCAACGTGCCTTTGCGATCCTGCAGGCAATCGCTGGTTAGGTAGACTTTGACGGTTCCCGCCTTCGCATCCACCATTCCGGAGACAAGCACCGGCGCGTAGAACTTTTGGGCCATGTACTGCAGAGCCTTCCAGCGACCGTAATAATCGACCGACGACCAGGAAACGGCTGGCCAGCAGTCGTTGAATTGCCAGTAGACGCAGCCGGAGGATTTGGGCATCTCTTGTCGCCAGCGTTCCGCACCAGTCTTGATGCCGTAGCCTTGGACGATTTGGCTAAGCCACCACGTGCATTCAGTGTCCTTCGGCTTCCGGAAGTACTGCTCGATCGTCGTGATGATCTTATCGGTGCACTTCGAGCCATCGTCCTTAACGCCAAGGTACATGCGCGTGCCGCGCTCGTGGTAATTAATGATGGGAGAGTTCGGCAATTTCCGATCGGCCGCATCCGTGAATTGGGCGATGCTTTTTGGCTGCGGGAACGCCTGGAAGCCGAACTCGCTGACGAAGCCGTGGATACCGTGATACGCTTCGAACGGTTTGCCGCCGTGCCAAACCTCCCAAAAATGGACGTCGCCGCAGTCTGGGGACCCGGTAACGTAGTCGGACTGAGGCGCCCAACGTCGGACTTCGCCGCCAAGAGCATCGCGGAAAAGCCTGTTGTAATCCGCCTCGCTCATCTGCGTTTTGGTCCACTCCTTAGGGTTGCGCATGAACATGATCTCATTGTTGCCGCACCACACCGCGATGCACGGATGGTGGCGGAGCCGCTTGAGATTGTCGCGTGCCTCGAGCTTGACATTGTCAAGGAATGCCTTGTCGAACGACGGGTAGGTGCTGCACGCGAACTTGAAGTCCTGCCAAACGCAGATGCCCATCTCATCGCAGGCGTCGTAGAGGTCATCTTCCTCATAGAAACCGCCGCCCCAGAAACGGATGACATTCATGTTTGTTGCGACAGCGTCGGCTACGTAGCGTCGCAGCTTGTCCTTGGTGACTCGCGGCGCAAAGCTGTCCGAGGGGATCCAATTGGCGCCCTTGGCAAAGAACGGAACGCCGTTGACCACCATTTGCATGGGGGCGTCCTTCGTCTGCTGCGTCACGTGCATTACGCGCAGCCCGATCCGCTTCGTCGTGGAATCAAGCACGTTGCCGGCGTCATCCAGGAGGTCGACCTTGACCGTGTAGAGCGGCTGCTTGCCCATGCCGGCCGGCCACCACAGCTGGGGATCGGCGATGGCGATGTCGACCGTCGCCTTTCCGCCTTCGAATGCGGCCACGCCGGAGCCAATCTCGTTCGAGTTGAATGAGACAGTGGTTTTCAGCTTACCGTCGATCATCGGCGCTGCGGTCGCTTGGATTGCCAAGGTGACGTTGCCCGACGAATGGTTCTGCAAAATCAGGACATCGTCGAGCCGCGACTTATCGAAAGCAACGATGCCGATCGGTTTCCAGATGCCAGACGTGATGAGTGTCGGACCCCAGTCCCAGCCGAAGTTGCATGGCGTTTTTCGCACATAGCCTGCGCCGGGATACGCCCAGGTCGGGATGGACCGCTGCTTTTCCTTGGCGGCGACAAACGGCACGACGGAATCGAACTTGATCTCAATTTGGTTGACGCCGGCCTTGAGCGACGGTTTGAGGTCGAACTCATACGTCCGAAACATGTTGTCGGTTCGACCCAACTCGGAGCCATTGAGCTTAACGGTGGCCAAGGTGTCGAGTCCCTCGCACCGCAGCAAGACGTGTTGCTTGGCAAGCAGTTCGGGCGCGACCTCGAACGATCGCGTGTAAGTCCAGCTGCTTTCGCCGACCCATTGCACTGCGGTCTCGTTGTCGCGGTAAAACGGATCGGGGATCTTGCCCGCGGCTAGCAAATCCAAGTGAACACAGCCTGGCACGGTGGCCGCAATCCTCGCTGAGTCGCCCTCTTTAGCGAGCTTCCAAGCACCGCCGAGGTCAAGCCGTGCGATTTCGTCCGCATTTGCAGGAACACAACACGCACCAGTCAATGCGGCAAATAGGCAGAAGCTCGCGAGGATTTTCATGTATCGCTCCGATCCTTAGTGAAAACGGCACCAGCCCGTGTTTGTAGCCGCAATTCGGCGATGTGTCAACAAGCGTAGCGCGCCGCCAAGGACCAGACGCGATCCGCTTCTAAGCGGGCGTTCTTGCGGGAAAGAGAGTGCCGTTTCACGGAATGTTCAGGCTGTCGGCAGACCAACGCAGTCCTACCCACTCATTTCTCTGCCGGCTCAGCTTTAGGCTTCCCGGCCTCGGGCTTGGTCTTCGACGGCGACTTGGGCGGGTCGTCCGCGTCAAGATCGACACCGTGCTGCCGCAAGACAACGCGTGCCATCGCACAAACGAGCATTTTCTTGCCGAAGGAGTATGTGGCGGCCTTCCTCCAACATGCAATCGCCTGATCTTTGTTGCCGTTCATGGCGTGGTATTTCCCAAGGCAGTAGAAAAAGATCGGGTTTCTAAGACTGTCCGCCTCTTTGATCAGCGGGCTCGCAGAGACATCGATGCGAGACGGGCCGCCCTTCTCCATTTCAGCTGCCATCAACTCAGCCAAGCCAGTGATCACGGCGATCTTTGGGTCGCTACGGCGAGATTTCGAATTGCGGGACGCGATCTGGCGCAAGGTTGCGATGGCGTTCGCATCATCTTTGAGTTCCTTGTGGAGCAGGGCGGCCACAACGCCTATTGCGGGTTCGCTGCCGGTTTGGAAGACGCGATCCAGGGCGGTCATGGCCTTTTCGGATTGATTTTCGAGAAGGTAGTAGAAGGCCCTTGGAACACTACTGTCTTGCTGACCGTCGGCGGGATGCTCGCTTTCCGGAGTCATCGATCCCAGCGTCAGATGACGCGCTGCCTTGATGTCACCATGGCCGGTTCGGACACAGAACAGGTACCAACTGAAACGCCAGTTACCGCTATAGCGCTCGGACTCCGCTCGGTAAAGCGTTTCCGCTTCCTTCCAGTGATGCAAAGCCTCGTGGCATTCCGCGGCCGTCAGCAACCCCCAGGCTGAGTAGCATTCCGCTGCGCCTTCCGCATACGGCAAAGCCTTCTTCCATTCGTCACGGGCCATGTGGTAGCGCGCAATTTCTGCGCACACCATCGCGTGCGACAAGCCATAATCGGGGTGGTTCAGGTACTCTTCGAGCGTGCTCTTCCACTCCTGCATCTTGTTTTGCTTCTTGTAGGTGTCGGCGAGCATCACGTAACCGGCGTACGTTGGCATGATGTCCACGGCCGCTCGCAGACAACGTTCGCTGTCGGCATAGCGTCCGGCCTTGGCGTAGTGACTTCCGAGTGCCTGCAAAATAGCAGGAAAACGTTCGCCCGCCATTTCCCATTCCGTCGCACGATCTTTGACGTGGTCCCAATCATGTTCAATGAGAAGGGTCTTCGCAGAGGGGCAGTAGGGGCTGAGAACAAGCACTGCCCTAGCGAGTTCCACTCTCGTCCGCGGGGTGAGAAGCGGCATTGCTTGCATAAAGCCTCGCTCGGTGTGCGAGAAGTGCTCAGCTCCTTCGCCAAAAAGCCGTCGACAGCAGTCGGTGTCGTTCTGCGTTTCAAGCAACAACGTGTAAAAGTGGCCTTCGAAATCCATTGCCGAGATACCACTGATGCGTTGGATCGCGTCGGCTTGCGTTTTTTTGTCCCAGCTGGCGGTTTCGACCAGGGCGCGGTAGGGATGCCCCGCCAGTATTGGCGCGATAGCAGCCAAGGTTCGGTTCGGTGAGACACCCCATAAATAACTCTCAAAATGCACCCGCCGCCAGCCTTGTATGAGGGCCTGTTCGCGAATCAAGCCACCCAGCGTTGCCCAAGAAGGTTCCCCAGATTCCGCGGCTCCGGCGGCTTTCGTCGGCTCCTTTTCAGCCATCACTTTCGCTGGTTTACTTGCGGAGTCCACCAGCGCCACAACGATTTCCGCCCGGCCCTTGAACTCGTCGACGAGGTCGACCTCGTCAGCCGACTCGTCAACGACCTTGGCGCGTTTGCGCGCGATAGCAGCCACTTCGGCAGGCAGCCCAGGGATTTCGGCTAGCCGGCCATACAAGGTTTTGCGTACCGCTGCGATGCCAATTAGGGTGGAGCGATGCATGAGTCCAACGCCGCCCATCCCACTCAGGCCATCGATGATCCGACAACACTCCGGCGTCGCCTTAAGAACTTGTTCCGCTTTCTCAATAGCCATTTCCTCGCAATCCGACATTTCCAGGTCACGGAACGCGAGAACGGCGGCAAGCATCTTGAGATGCTTGTCCTTTTCAAGCGACTCGAGTGTCTTTATGTCGTAGCGACAGTATGCGTCAATGACCTTGGCCCAATCGGGGCTTCGTTCTTGTGAATGGCCAGCTGTCGTCTTATCCTTCAACTGCTTCTCGGCAGTCGCTAGATCTTGCAGCGCCGCACTGTTCAACGTGGCTGCGGCCAGCGCGTACGCTCGGTGCTGACGCGATCGGGCGGCGCCTTTTTCTTGAACTACCAGCCGCTGGGCGTAAAGCAGCGCGCGCGCCTTAAAGGCGTTGTGAGCGGGGTGGGCATGAAGCTCGGTTAGGATGCCTAGGTTCGCGTATCCACGCACCAAGGCACCAGCCAACTGCGGAGATTCGCCGCGATCTCGAATCAACTGATGCAACCGGCGCACCGCCTCGAATTGTGGCACAAACGTCATTTCTTCGAGCATGCCGGCAACATCGTCGGGGACTGATGCATCGGACCGGGGTCGGCGAGGCTCATCTTGGAAGCCTGCGCGGCGGAGCGCATTGCAGAACAGGTCGCGAGATCGCTGCTCAAGTCCATCCATCTGCTTGAGATAGTCGATTTTTCCGTCATAGGCGTCGACTTCCCGGCTAGCCATTGCTGCTTGTCGAGGGTAGAACCCCTGAAGGACTTCGATGAGCGGCGTTTGGCTAGCTGGAATGGAAACCTCCCACGGCGGGCATTCTCCCTCCGTGGGCATGGCATCACCGAGTCGCGCATCACGCGTGGCCAGCCCGACTTCTTCGCGTGCCGCCAGCAAGAACGCTTGTCGCAGCAGTTCTTCTGAGAGAAGATCGTGGAAACGATGATATCTCGTCGCGAGCGAGAAATCACGCGATCGTTCAAGATACACAACCTTTTTCTTCGCCTGCGGGAGGCTTGCACCGCCGGACTTACTTTCCTTCATATCCGGCAGATTGCGCTGGATCACTTCCAGACTGGCTATACGATCATGCTCGCGTCCGCAGATGCCGATGATCGGCCGCCCATCCCCGCCTAATCGCTTCTCCGCTCCACCGTCGCATCCGCCAAACCATCGGCTCTGGTAGTTATCGTTGGGATCGAGGCGATCGCCTTTTAACCGCATGAATACGAGACGGAACCCGTTAAGCTGATCGCCGGCCTTGACGAGGATTGCGCCGACGGCGTACCCGTCCTTGGCCACCGCTTCGATGGCGTTTGGCGAAGTTCTGCCGACCTTTCGACCCACGAGACGCGTTCCCTTCGCCGTAAGGTATTGCGGCTGCAGGCCGGTAATGACCGTCTCCGACGGGGACGTCGGATCAATCGTGACCGCCAGGCCTATTAGTGCGGCAGCGGGGCCAGGAACGTCTTTGAAATTCTGCGGCACTTTGCCGACGGGTTTGATCGCTTGCGGATCGGCACCTGCGGGACTGCCTGAGCTGATTAGCAAAGCGAAGACGCCCAATAAGGACGCCGCCACGGCCCGCCGGGCGGCGATGTATGAACAGCTCATGGTCGTATGTTCCCTGTAATGCGTTGGCATACCAACTTCCTCGTGGGCTTGAGAAGGCGTACCGAGCTTGCGGACACTTCGTGCACTGCTTGGTTAGCGACGGGCACGACGCACCATGGCCGAGCCAGTGAGAGCGCAAAGAACGGTTAGTAGGAGCAGTGAAGCGGGCTCTGGAACGGCTACCACGCAGACGTTGTCTAATCCATAGGTTGCATCTGGCGAGCTTGTGCCGTTGTCGTCGAGCCATCGCAAATACACGAAGTCTTCGTTGCACAGAGGCGTCTCGAACGCGATGAGACCGTTAGCCGTCCCGTCAGCGGCAAGCTCAAGCGCCGGGACCTCGATCCATTCCGACGCGTCGGCGCCACCTGTGAGACTGTAGAAGAACTTGTAACCAGGCAACTCTTCGGCGTTGTTAACGAGCTGCTTGAGATCGTATTGGATGGCGATGCCAGGAATCGCTTCGCCCGTCGTGTTTTGCAGCAGCAGTTCGATGGCCAGGCCACCGACGCCGGTCGGATTCGTGGCGACCATGCGATCGGCCCCGCCCACGACAGCGGCCGCGTTCGCCGCTACACCAAAGGTTTTGGCCCCTGCACTGGGGTCCCAGACGTCCAACGTTTGGCTCGGGGTCAGCACGGAGCTGCTGACCGCTGCGGCGCCCGGTAGATTGCCCGCTCCGTAGGTAGTGCTGGAACCAGCGATAGTGCGCACAGACCAGCCAACCGGCAGGTCCGTGCCCCCAATCCCCATAGCGTTAAAGTTTTGGCTGTACAGTCTGCCGCTGCCGAGCGGCTGGGCCAACGTCAGTTCGACGTTGTCAATGGCGTTGGTCCACTCCGGCGACGCTGAGCCGTTGTCATCCACCCAGCGAAAATGCAAAGCGACGCCATCGGCGAGCGACGTGGGGAAGCTGATCGCCGCTCTCGCGCTATACGTGCCCAGGGATGTCTGCGTCAGCTGCAGGTTTGGCAGTTCAATCCAATCCGCGGCGTTGCTGGAGCCGGTGAGACTGTAAAAGACCTTGTAACCTGGGGCCTGTTCGCTTCCGCTAGTTGCGGCGGCCATCACCTTCATGTCGAATTTCATCACGCCGCCTTTTACTGACACACCGGTGGCATTGGTGCTCATCAATTCGACGACTTTCGCGCCGACTCCGGTCGGGTTCGTGCCCAACGCGCGGTCCGTGGCCGCGCTTGAGGCGCCGACGTTGCCCGCGACCGCGAAGCACGTGACGGCACTGCCCTGGTTCCAGACCTGAAGCGATTGTGAGGTGTCAGGCGTCGCCGCGGCAACGACTGCTGGCCCAATTTGGGACGGCGCCGTGTAAGTACCGCTGCTGCCCCCTATGCCGTGCACGACCCAACCGTTGGGCGCGGAGGTGCCACCGGTGCCCATGGCATCGAAGTTTTGGGCGTACGCGCCTTTCAACGCCACAGGCGGCATCACCCAGACGTTGTCAATGGCGTACGCCTGATCCGGTGACGGCGTGCCGTTGTCGTCTACCCAGCGGATGTAAATCGCGCCGTCCTTCGGCACGGCGGTTGGCAGATTAAGAACGGCGGCCCTTCCGTTCGAGCTTGGATAGGTGGCCGAATCGGCTTGCAAGGCTGTCGCTTCGATCCAATCCGACGCCCCAGACCCGCCAGTCGTGCTGTAAAACACCTTGAGGCCCGGAAGTTCCTCAACTGGCGAGGTTACGGGCGACATCACCCGCTGATCATACCTGAGCACCACCTTGTTCATCGGAGCGCCGGTGGAGTTCGCCAGGCACAACTGTATGCCTTTTGCGGCGACGCTGGTCTGGGCCGTTCCCAGAGCACGATCGGTGGCGCTCGGCGTGGCCCCCATATTGACGCCACCGGCGATCTTCAGTGGCGTCGAGTCGCTGCCACCGGAGTCTGCGGTTTTCGAGTTCCATACGGTCAACGATTGGTCTGAGCTAACGCTAGCTCCGGCCGCGGCCATGCTTGCCGATGTGATTGGGGTCGATGTGCCGAACGTCGTCGTTCCGCTTCCAATGTCAATGACCGAGAAACCGGACGGCATTGTCGTGCCGCCCGTGCCTAGCGAGTCGAAATTGTTCACATAGAGGCCATTCAGCGCAGGCCCTGCCGGCAGTAGCTTACCGACGGTTACAGTGCCACCGGTGAAAGTGGCTGCATAGGCAACTTCGCTATTGGCATCCGTCTGATACTGGCCGAGCGAAGGGGAATAGGTCTTTACGCTAATCTTGTTGGCGGTGGTGTCGAATGTGATCTTTCGCAGCCATCCGTTACCACCGTTTGGCTCCGCTTGATAGTCGGAGATCATCTGCAACACGTTGTTTCCCGCAGAGTTCTGGGACACTAGTTGGCTCTCGCCGTGGTAGTGTCCGTTGAGAACCATGAAGACCTGCGAGTTGTTCTTCACTACGCTGTTCCAGATCGAGTCACCCACAGAGTCCCGGGTACCGTCGATGTTCAAGTAGTCGTGCGTTGAGATGATCGTCGGCTTGTTGGCGTTCGCTGGGTTGCTGAGGACGCTATTTGCCCAGCTGAGCGTCGTGGCATCCGGGGCATACGGTAGATTGAGGTGCAAGAAGTTCATGCCGCCCGCGGCAAAGGTCTGGTAATTCGCCAGTCCGTTGGGCGACGCGCCGCCGAACCAGGAATAGGCCGCATAGCGCGATGGGCCATAGTTCGCTAAGCAGTTGGCCACCCCATCGCCGGTGTCGATAGTCCAGTGCTCGTCGTGATTGCCAAAGCTGACGCTGTAAGGCACCAATCCGTCAATGGCGCTCATTGCACTGTTTGCTCGAGACCAGTACGTCGAATTTGTGCCATCGTCGGTAATATCTCCGAGCTGAGTTACGAACGCGATATTTTCCGATGAGATATTGTTCGCGACCCAGCTTGTCTGCGTATTGAATATGTTCGGAGTTGCCACTTTGTTGTAATTCTGCGTGTCTGGCAGAGCCACAATCTCGAAAGTAGCGGCTCGGCTCGTCGCTATCGGCGCCGAAGCCAGGCAAAAAATCGCTACCGCGTTTGGCCAGCCCATTTTTCGCAATATTCTTGCGTTCATGGCGATGTTTTTTTGTGGCGATAGAGAAGAGCGTCTCCGGCCACCGTCGGAATCGGCGTCGTATACCAGGAAGAGACAGTTAAATAGAAGGCCAGCGACTCCGGCGGGCCACCTCGATTTCGGGGAGGGTTGCCCCGCTGGGCCGTGTTAGCATACTCGCCGCGCCTGAAAGCGTCAACAGTTTCCTCTCGTGGTTTGCACCACGGCGGGCTCGAGTGCCCTTTACTACCGCCTTGCCATGGGGCTAAGATGGTCGCATCGTCTAGAATCGCAAGTCGCTGAGCTCTTGGCACGCCCGCCCCTTGGTGGCTCCCAACTGCCACCACCGCTTTGGCTTTTGCCGAGGTAACAATGTCGACAACCACGTTCCTCGAAGGCAGCGCGACCCGAACTTGGGGGGGCCACCCCGCCGTCTGTTCGGACAAGTTGCTGAACGATTACCGGGAGATGGTCGCCGAACAACGCCTCAGTTGGACCGAGCACCATCGCTTGCTCAGCCTCCTTGGTTCTGGCGGCCAAGGCATGGTCTATCTTACCGAGCGACGCGGCACCGACAGCTTCACCCTGCCCGTGGCGCTTAAGATATTTTCCCCCGAGCGGTACGAAAACGAGCGTGCGTACGACGAGGCAATGGCGCGAATGGCCGAAATCGCCGCACGCGTCGCTCAGATCCAGCAGGACAACCTGCTCGATGTTCATAATTGGGTGGACCGCAGCCGCATCCGGATGATGGAGATGGAGTGGGTCGACGGATATGACCTGTCACGACTCCTGACCCGCACCATGCTCGAACGGCTCGAAAAGCACGTCTGCGCCAATCGTTGGAAATACATTAACGAGGTCATTGTCACAGCCGGCCCAATGCAGCCACGCGTGAAGCCGGGCATCGCGATCGCCATCGTTCGAGATTGTTTGGCCGGTTTGGCCGCTTTGCACCGAGAGGGAATCGTACATGGCGATCTGAAGCCGTCGAACATCATGCTGAAGCGGACGGGCAACGCGAAGATTGTTGACCTCGGCTCGGCGTTCGATTTCGAGAAGGCGCCGCCACGTCGGACTTGTACGCCGGCGTATGCCGCGCCGGAAGTGCTCGACGGCGGCGAGAGCTCCCCCCGCAGCGACTTGGCGAGCCTCGGCTATGTGCTGATCGAAATGCTCAGCGGTTCGCCGCCGTTCGCCGGATTGTCGAACTATAACGACCTGTTGGAGGCGAAACGGTTCCTTGCGCAGCGTCTGCCGAACTTGCTGCCGCGGGAAGTGGCCTGCAACGAGTTGCTAATGAACTTCTGCCGCGGCTTGGTTGCACCCGATCCGATGCGGCGATTCCCGAGCGCCGAAGCGGCAGACTTAGTCAAGGAAGGCGCCGCGGCGTTCCATCGCCAACTCGTCAAAGGCGATCTGGCTAGTGAGTACGACAACGAAATCCGCGTTTGGCTCGCCGAGCTGCCCGAGTTGGATTAGAAGCGAAAGTCGACAAGGCGCAGCGAGCGAGGAGGAACCCGCCACTCCAGTGCGAACGCCGGTTAGAGTTCCACGCGCCGCCCCTCAGCATGGCTCCGCCGCGCCGCCTGAACGATCTCCAGCGCCAGGCAGGCGTCCTCAAGATCGCCGCTGCGACGCACCAGACTGGTTACGGCTCGAAAGAAATTCGTCAGCAGTTGCTCGCCCAATGGCCGCTCGCTTTCGAGCGATTCCTGATGCCGACCCGCCTCATCGAACCAAACTAGCGTTGTCGGCAGATCGACGAAGGCGATTCCGTTGGCGCAGGAGACCTGAAGCGCCGCGAGCGGTCGATAGGCGATGGCCTCGTGCCAATCTGCGGGAATGTATCGACCGCAACTGATCTGCGCCGTTGGCCCGGTGCCCGGCTTGCCCCGGGGGGAAAAGTCCAAGCTCATCATTCGGTAGTCTTCGACGCCGTCTCCTTCACCCTCGTAGTGCATCACGCCCATTACGGAGGTCGGCCGAACATCCGCCACGTAATGGCACCAATCGACTTGCCCGATCATATGCCGAAAGGTTGGATGGATCGACGCCGGGTCCGCCGTCCCGGTTGACGGTTCTGCCGGGGTTCGCTCGTGACAGAACAGCAATCGGGGCTTTCCTAGCCGCGTCGCGATCAGTTCTTTTAGCCGCACGGTTGCCGGTGCATGACGCCGTGGCAACTCCGCCATGAAGGCAATGCCTGATTCCTCCACTCGGCGCTTGATTGCCTCGGCCTCGGCCGTACCGAGCTCCAGACCGACCGCGCAATAGACGGCCTTTCCCGACTCGCACGCCGCCAAGATTGGCAATTCTCTGAACCACTGCGGGGCAAGGACCAACACAGCGTCGATGTCCTCCCGCTCGACCAGCGCGTGGTAACCATCGACAGCGTCGGCACCGAAGTCGGCTGCGGCCTTGTCCGCGCGGTGCCGCACCGGATCGCAGACGGCACGGACCTCGAACCGATCCGCCAATGCCCGAAGCGCAGGGGCATGCCGTGTGTGCCAAAGGTCACCGAGCCCAATCAATCCAGTTCGAAGTCGCATAGGTGCCTGCAAGTCGGGGACACTATCTCTCCCAGATTATATCGGTCCGCCACCGGCCAGCGTAATTCTCTTCGGCCCTCAAGTTCCGAACTGCCATGGTCTTGCGGCGACACATGCCATCCGAACGGCTCTTGGCGAATATCACGGTTTTCCTAATTAATGGGGCAATGTTGACCGACTTCAAGAAATACTGACGGAAAATAGGTCATTAGGAGGTCCGATAGAGATCCCGCAGCTTACGCAACCAGCGAAACCGACAAGCTCCCACTTGCCAATCCGCGTTATCCAGTTACACTAATACGATTCCCGCGCCGACTGCCAAGGCGGTTGCCGCGCCGGAACAGAAGAGAACCCCGCATGGGAAAGCAGCCACGGTCGGGTGCTTTTGTTTAGTCCGGAAACGGAGCTTCTGGCACCAAACGACCGGCTTTCCCGTTTATCGCTCGCCTTCACCGAAAAGGAGTTCCCACGATGACGACTCTGCTATGCGCTACCGTCGTGCAAGCAGCTCTACTACTTTCCGGAGCAGACGCGGCCGCAAGTGAGACGTACGCCGACGCGCACCGCGCCGCCGTTGCTACCGGAAAGCCAATCGTTGTTCTGGTCAGCACCACTTGGTGCGCCCCATGCCAGACGATGAAGCGGCACACTCTGCCGCGCGTTCGGGCCAACGGTATTTTGAAGAGGGTGGCATTCGCCGTGGTGGATCCGGACGAGGACAGCGAATTGGCCGAGCAACTTACCGGCGGCGGTCCTGTCCCGCAGATGGTGATGTATCACAAGACCTCTCAGGGATGGGTGCGGCAAAAGCTTATCGGCGGGCAGACCGAGGAAGCGGTCGAGCAGTTCATCAACGAAGGGCTCGCTTCCGACGAAGCCGAAAAGAAAGCAGAAGCGGCGAAAACCTCCAAGAGGGCGGCCGCTGATCGCGCTACTGCACATCGCAGCGATCCGGCTTCGGAGAAGAAAGCGGTGCGCAAAGGCTAGACGCCTGAGCGGTTGGCTCTTGCGAGTCATGCATGAGTCGCTCGCTCCGCGTTACCTTGGCCCGAGGCGGAAAATCTGCCATAATACCGAGTTATGGCAAGTCTGCCCGATGGAGAAGTAATCGCCTCGGCGAGAGAAACCGCTTCGCCTTTCCCCCGGCCAGCAACGGATGCTATGTCTGGCTCGCCGATCACCCTGGAGGCTATATACGACGCCGTCCGAGCGGCGGAGCCTGCAGCCGTATTCGTACTTCCCCGTATCCTTCGCCGGGTCATCAGGCGTCACCGCGGCCTTGCCGGCTTTGGCCTCCAGGTGCCGCACCGCAAAAGCTACGTCATCGACCGCGATGACCTTCTTAAAATCGTCGATGCCGCTGAGCTCGGCATCGAGCCGGACGGTCAAGTGCCGGCGAAAGTCATCCTGCTTTCGCGGCCGAGCCAGCACAGTCTCGTTGACAGTACCCGCCAAGCCGTACTGCTGCGTTTGTGGCGGCTTCTGTTTCACGCGCGCGTTCATCTCGATTTGGAAGCGAAATCTGCCGAGGGCCGGCTATCGGCAACGGAAATCCGCAAGAGAATCGCCGCGATCGGCCCTATATGCTTTGACGAGGCCCGCTCCGTGCTGGCCCACGAGAATATGCTGCTGCCGCCACGGACGGATGCGTCGACATACATAGAATTCGCCGCGACCTACCTTGAGTTGCGGCATTTTACCCCCAGTTTTCTCCCACACTTCTTTCCTGCGCTGACCGACGTCGACGCGATTGACGCGTTGTTACGCAATGACGTTGACGCTGCGTTGTTGTTTGCAGCAACGCGTCCCACCGGGGCGGACGCCCCAGATGACTCCATGGACTGGGACCTTTGGACCAACGTACTGCCGCCGGAAGAGCCGCGGTCCGTCGACGATGAGCCCGTTCCTCGGTCGCCCTCGTCGGTACGCTATCGCGTGCTGATGCGTAAAAGCCAGCGGCCTGCGACCATTGGCAATCTGGTTCGAACAGCGATTTGTCACGCACGAGCAGCATGCTGCGCGCCTCCGGAACTGGTTCTGCGAACGGACGCGGCGTTGAGGTCAGACATCCACCGCATGGCTGCACGACTGCAGACGGCAATGGAGCTTGATCCAACTGTTGGCCGCCCGTGGGAAGCCCCACTTCTCGCTTTGCTGCATCAGACGCCACGCGGCATTTGGACTGTGGAAGCGCGGCTGCTCTACGATCTACAAAAGGTTTGCATCGACCACGAGCGGGACGTGTATACGGTGGACCTGGTCGAGTGGGCATTGTCGCTAGGTCGCCGGCCCATCAAGCGGCGTCTGCCGGCACAACGCGACGTCCTGATGCTCAAACACCTGCGGAGCGCATCGCGCCGCCTTTCGGCCGCCCACATTCCTGAGCCGCAGCGGCGTCAGCTTGCGTACCTTCTTCGTGACGTGAGCCACCGCATCGAGGCGCGGCTCCGTGAGCACCTACGTCCGCGGATCATTGCCGCCCTGGACCGGGTTGGCCTGCTTCCGGGCAACTTGCCGGAGCGGGTTGCGCGGAAGAAACTGGTCGAAGAGTTGCTGGACCGCATCGAGGAGCGGGGCTTTCTTGCGATCGGTAACCTTCGGGACGCAATATCCCGGAACAACCTCAAGCTGCCTGACATTGTTGGCCCGTTAAGCGTGGCCCCCCACGAAGGAGTTGTTGGACGTGTTCATCGAGCGGCCGGTTGGGCTTGGCGGAGCATCGTCGATTTTCTGCACGGCGACCAATTGCTTCGCGCCGATCGGCATTTGAGCCTGACGCTCGACGGCGTCTACCGCCGCGGGGAAATCTACATGCGTCTGATGCAGCGACTTAGTTCGCCGTCGTTCGGCACCGCGATCGGCCGCCTCTTCACCCGATTCATTTCCGTGCCGTTTGGCGGCGCCTTCGCCCTTGTGGTATTCATCACCGAAATCTGGGGCATGATCGCCGGCGTCAAGACGACTCACGCGGCCGGTGCAGGAGAGGCTGCGCAACACCAACTCATACTGCGCGACGTGGACATTGCGGCGATTATCCTACTCGGCCTGTTTTTGCTTGGACTTGTCAACTCGGTCCGGTTCCGAAGGGCGGCCGCAGGCGTCTTCAAGGGCATCTATTCGGTCTTTCACGTTCTGATCGTCGAGCCGATTGGCTGGCTCGCCAAGTCGCCGTTCCTGCGATATCTCCTTGGCGGCTGGGTGTTCAGCCTGTTGTTTCGGTTTGGCATTAAGCCAGCGATTTGGACAGCCGCCGTTTGGGGCCTGCTACGCGCGCATTCCTTCGGGCAGGCGGATTGGCAAACGTCACCGATTACAGGCGTGTCGCTCTTCCTGGCATTCAATCTCATTCTAAACTCTCGCCCCGGGCGGAACGCCGAAGAAGTGCTGGCCGATTGGCTCGCGCAAGGTTGGCGGCGTTTTGGTCTTCGGCTGATCCTCGGTCTCTTCTGGTTCGTCGTAGATTTGTTCCGGGCTCTCGTCGAGGCGGTGGAGCGGCTGATTTACACCGTCGATGAGTGGCTCCGCTTCCGCAGCGGTGAACGCCGCGCTGCTTTGGTGTTGAAGGCGGTAACGGGAGCGATTTGGTTCTTTGTGGCCTACATCGTGCGATTTGCTGTCAATGTGCTGATCGAGCCGCAGATCAACCCGGTGAAGCACTTCCCGGTCGTCACTGTCGGCCACAAGTTGCTCCTCGGCGCCTACATCCCGTTCGCTCACACACTGGAACGGAGCACAGGCATGTCAGCCGTCGAGGCCGGCGTCGTCGCAACAACCATCATCTGGAGCATCCCAGGCATCTTTGGTTTCCTCGTTTGGGAGCTGAAAGAAAATTGGCGACTTTATGCCGCAAATCGTCGTCCGGGGTTGACTCCCGTCATCATTGGCTCGCATGGCGAAAACATGGGGCGTCTTCTCCGCCCTGGGTTCCACTCGGGCACTTTGCCGAAACGCTTCTCCAAATTGCGGACCGCCGAACGCCGCGCCCGCACCGATGGTCGCTGGCGGCCAGTCCACAAACACCTGCAAGCGCTTGAACATGTAGAACAGGCGATCCGTCGCTATATCGAACGAGACTTCGTGGAGTTTTTTACTGAAAGCCAAGCATGGCCAGAATCGCCGCCAACAATCGAGCAAGTTTGCGTTAGCACGAACTCTGTCCGCTTCACGCTCCGTTGCGATGCCACGGCCGATGCACCGCCGCTGAAGATTGCCATCGACGCCGAATCCGGCTGGCTCCTGGCCGGACTGAGCGATTCCAATTGGGCCAAACGATTGCCGCCGGAGCAACGTCGCATTCTGACCACAGCGATCCTGGGTCTCTACAAGACCGCCGGCGTCCAGTTGGTCCGTCAGCAGTTGGAGGCGGAGTTCGCCCCGCCGATGCCACAATACAACATCACGTCAGACGGTCTAGTACTCTGGCCCGACGAGAACCAGGACGTCGAGGTGGTCTACGATCTCACGGAAGCTCCCTGGATCGCTGCGCAATCCGTCCGTGGACTAGCTCGCCGCCGATTGCCAACGATCGAGCGGACGCGGATTCTGTTTAGTGAGACAACCGTCCCTTGGGATCGGTGGGTGCGTGCCTGGGACTGCGATCTGACCGGCGAAAGTCCCACTCGGGAACCTATTCTGCCGACACGCGTTCTGCCATAGAAGCGAGACCTATACCCGCGGCGCATCCACGCGTTCCACTTGGGCCTCAAACACCTTCTGCCGTCGCACCTTGCGCACGACGACCCGAAGACCCGGCCGAACTAGGACGTCGCCGCTGCGGAAGTGTCCGCCCAGGTGTCCGACGATCCAATCACTCAGATTTCGAACGCCCCCTTCAGGCGGTTGCAGCGGCGGGTCGGCTGCCAAATCGACCCCTGTCTGTTCCTTCAGCCGTTCGAGACTAATCCCACCGCCCGCAACCCATGCCCAACCGGCCGGCATCACGTGGACCGGCAGCCGATCATACTCATCCTGAATTTCCCCGACCAGTTCCTCCAGAACGTCCTCGAGGGTAATCATGCCCTCGACTTTCCCGCTGGCGTCCCGTACGAGGGCGATGTGCGTGTGCTCGCGAATCAACCGTTCCAAACATGTGGCCAGCTTCATCTCCGCTGTGAGGCTTGGCAAGGGGCGCAACACGGCACGCAGCGATGCCTCGTGCGGCCGGCTCAACCGCATCAGCGACACGAGATCTTTGAAATTGACGTAGCCCAGGATCGACGCTGGATCGCCGGGGCGCTCGGCCACGGGGAATCGCGTGTGCATTTCCAGGTGTGCCGCCACGAGGCTGTCTTCCAGCGAGGCGTCGGCTCCCAACATGCTGATGTACTCGGCCGGCAGCATGATCTCTCCCACCGTGCGGCTCGAAAAACGTGCGGCCCCCAGAATAATCCCTTCCTCACGCTCGCCAATTAGTCGCGACGCCCTCGCCGAAGCCGCCTGCGCGCGGAGTTCCAGCAACTCCGCGGCCTCGATCTTCACTCCGGGTTGAATCCGTGGCCGCCACCGTCGCTCGCTCCACGCCATCATCGTTGTAACGCAAATCTCGAATAGCCAAACAGCCGGCCACACACTGAAGCAGAACCATCGCATTGGCCTCGATAGCCGCAAACACACCCATTCCTTGTTACGAAGCGAGAACACCTTAGGCGCCAACTCGCCAAACAGGATAGTGAGCATTGTCAACGGAACCACCACGATCGCCAGCGCCAACACCGTGGCCGTCCCGTGAGATAGATGGAAGTGGCCGTATAAGAACGGCTCAATCTTCTCGTTGGCGCCGGCGCCGCCAATTGCCGCCGCAACAGCCGCCAGGAGGGTGACAGCCACCTGCACGGCGGCCAGACTGGCCTCCATGTTCTCCTTCATATACAAGGCGGCCCTCGCCCCGGCTCGGTTCTCTTTCACCAAAACCCGCAGCCGCGCAACCGTTACCGACGCCAACGCAATCTCGTAGCCGGCAAAGAAGCCATTAAGCCCCACCAGGGCCACGATGATGCCCAACTCAATTAGTCCCACTTGCGCACCTCCGGCACGTTTTTTACCAAACCTACGCCGCAAGCGGAAGGCCGTTGGAACAGCGATCAGGGACGGACGAACCGTCGGCGATCTTCATGTTTCGTCCGAGATTGACCAGTGTCGCCTGCCGAATAAAATGCAGCGCCGAACAGAATGATCGGCTCGGCCAAGCCTTCTCTCATGGAATTGTGGCGGATGCACCCCACCGAAAACCTCATTCTCCGCACCGACAGCTATAAGTTTACCCATTGGAAGCAATACCCGCCGGGAACCGAACGAGTCTATTCCTACTTCGAAAGCCGCGGAGGCCAATGGTCCGACGTTGTGTTCTTCGGTCTTCAATATTATCTGAAGCGATTCTTCGAAGGCCAAGTCATCACCGCGAAGAAGATTGACGAGGCGGAACGGCTGCTCGCCCTGCACTTCGACAATCCGCGGCTCTTCAATCGCGCTGGCTGGGAGCACATCGTGCGGGCCCACGATGGTCGACTTCCCGTCGTCATCAAGGCCGTCCCGGAAGGCTGCGTCGTCCCAGGCCACAACGTTCTCATGACTATCGAAAACACCGACCCGGATTGTTACTGGCTTACCAATTATCTCGAAACTCTTCTGGTTCAAGTCTGGTATGGCTCGACCGTTGCCACACAATCGCGGGAAATGAAGAAACGCATCCTTGGCTATCTCAATCGCACTGGCGACCCAGGCCTCATCGACTTCAAGCTCCACGATTTCGGCTTCCGCGGAGTAAGCAGTGTGGAATCGGCCGGCGTCGGCGGTGCTGCCCACCTGGTCAACTTCCTCGGAAGCGACACGTTCGAAGGCATCATGATTGCCCGAGCATTCTACGGGGAGTCAATGGCCGGCTTTTCCATTCCCGCAGCCGAACATTCCACCATCTGCTCCTGGGGTGAAAAGCACGAGGCCGACGCCATGCAAAATATGCTCTCGCAGTATCCCACCGGTCTGGTGGCTGTCGTCAGCGACAGCTTCGACATCTTCGCCGCTTGCCGAGAGGTGTGGGGTGAGCGCCTTCGCGATCAGGTGCTCGGACGAGACGGTTGCGTGATCATCCGCGCCGACTCGGGCGACCCGCCCACCGTACTTGCCTCGGGGAGGCCCAGCGTGCTGGGAATCCTCGCCGACAAGTTTGGATACCGGGCCAATGCCAAAGGCTACAAGGTACTCACTCCGCGCATCCGGGTCATCCAAAGCGATTGGGTCGACTTCGAAATGCTCGACCGCGTCCTCTCCGCCATGGAGCGCGCTGGGTTTTCCGCCGACAATATTTCCTTCGGCTCCGGCGGCGGACTCCTGCAAAAACTGAATCGCGACACGCTCAAGTTCGCGTTCAAGTGCGCCGCCGTCGTCGTCAATGGCCGAGAGCGCGACGTCTACAAGAACCCCGTAACGGATCCAGCCAAACAATCAAAGGGCGGCCGGCTGAAGCTCATCTGCGATGGGGAACAAGAGGGCAGGAGATACCGAACCGTCAGAGCGGACCAACCTGGCCGCGACGAACTGGTCGAGGTCTTCCGCAACGGTAGAATTACGCGAGAATGGACGTTCGCCGAAATTCGCCACCGCGCACGCATCGCGTAGCCCGGCTGACTTCCGAGACGCGATTTGGAGCCGTCGACGATGAACACCCTGGAAATGGCAGTGGTCATTTGGCTTGCGTCGCTCCTTGCGGGCTTCTTGGGCGCGTTGACCGGTCTCGGTGGCGGTGTCGTCGTCGTTCCATTGCTCACCCTTGGCTTTCACTTCGACATCCGTTACGCCATCGGCGCCTCGCTGGTTTCCGTCATTGCCACGTCTTCCGGCGCTGCGGCTGCATACGTGAAGGAAGGCTATGCCAATCTGCGGATCGGTATTTTACTGGAAATCGCAACCACGTCGGGCGCACTGGCCGGAGCCTTCTTGGCCGCTTATTTGCTACCGCAAGCCGTAGCGGTCATCTTCGGCATCGTGCTGGTTTGTTCGGCGTATCTCTCGGGGCGACCTCGGCGCGCCCGGCCAGGACACCAAGAGTTAGATCCACTGGCCTCACGCTTGCGGCTGGACGGTTCTTATCCCGTTGAGGGTAACTGGATTGAGTACCACATCCGCAATGTCCCCGGCGGGTTCGGCGCCATGTTCATCGCCGGTGTCCTCTCGGGGCTGTTGGGGATCGGTTCCGGCGCCATGAAGGTGCTCGCGATGGACCAGATCATGCGCGTTCCTTTCAAAGTATCCACTACCACAAGCAACTTCATGATCGGTGTCACTGCCGCGGCGAGCGCCGGTGTGTATCTCAACCGCGGCTACGTCGCGCCCGGCCTTGTGATGCCCGTGATGCTAGGAATTCTCCCGGGTGCGCTCCTCGGGGCGAGGCTACTGCCAAGAGCCGAAACCCGGTTGCTCCGAATCCTTTTCGCCGCGGTGATCCTTTTTCTTGCTGCCGAAATGATCTACGGTGGGCTGAGCGGTCATGTGGGAGGCGTCTGATATGGCGGAAATGCGGGCAAACGCGACGAAGGATCAGTGGCTCGACACCCTCGTCGGCAATTTGCTGCGCGTGGGCGTTCTCTCCGCAGCCACGATCGTGCTTCTTGGCGGCACTGTTTATCTCTGGCGTCACGGCTCCGCGCCGCCCCACTATGAGAAGCTCCGAGAGCAATCGGCGGAGCTTCGATCCGTCGTTGGCATTTTGGGAGACGTCTTTTCCGGAAGCAGTCGCGGCACGATCCAACTGGGCGTTCTGCTGCTTATCACCACGCCAATCATGCGAGTGCTCCTGTTGGCCATTGGTTTCGCGTGGCAGCGCGACCGGCTTTACGTCGTAGCGAGTGTGCTCGTCCTACTATTGCTCCTGTACAGCCTTCTCGGCAGCGGTTGACAAACACTGCGTCCGCCGTTAGGGTTAGCAAATGGGGCGTGTTGCTCGTCCGTGTTCTCATGACAGGTCGCGGGATGTCCACCGGGTCGCCAAACGGTTCCAATCCTCACGAAGGTTCCCTGGAAAAACTCCAACGGCGGATCGATTACCGCTTCGCGGACCAGAACCTTTTGGTGTCCGCGTTGACCCACGCGTCCGGGGCCGAGCATCGGTTGGCTTCGAACGAACGGCTCGAGTTTCTTGGCGACGCAATCCTCGGAGCCATCGTTTGCGAAATCCTCTACCAACAGTTCCCCGAGTTTCTCGAAGGCGAGTTGACGCGACTGAAGTCGATCGTCGTCAGCCGGCAAACCTGCGCGAAGCTAAGCGAAGCCCTCGGGATGCAGGAGTTCTTGATCCTGGGCAAGGGCATGACAACGCACCCGAGCGTCCCTTCTTCACTGTTGGCGGACGTCTTCGAGTCCCTTGTCGCGGCGATCTATCTGGATGGAGGCGATGCAGCCGCTCGTCGATTCATTTCCAACGCCGTGGGACCCGAAATTGAATTAGCCGCGGAAGGCGAGACGGGTAGCAACTACAAATCTCTCCTGCAGCAACTTGCCCAGCGGGAGCACGGCACCACGCCGACGTACCAGTTGCTTGACGAGAAAGGCCCGGATCACAGCAAGTGCTTCAAGGTCGCAGCCCAGGTCGGCTTGGATCGCTATCCGCCGGCATGGGGCCGCAATAAAAAAGAGGCTGAGCAGCGCGCCGCGCGAAACGCGCTTTGCCACTTGAGCGGTCAAACGCCGCCATTCCCGTCGGAATAGCGCAGAGAACTGCCGTTATTCGACCGCCCCCCCAAGAAATAGAAACGCCCGGCCACATTTCGCCGGGCGTCCCTTTCTCGTCGTAGCGGTCCAGACTGAACGTAGCTTCTTTCAGGCGGCGACGCCGCCGACGCAGCTACTTCTTCGCAGCCTTCTTCTTGACTGCCTTTTTCGGGGCCTTCTTGGCCGGGGCCTTCTTGGCCGGAGCCTTCTTGGCCGGGGCCTTCTTCACCGCCTTCTTGGCCGGCTTCTTCGCGACCTTCTTGGCTGCCTTCTTCTTGGCCACTACACGTCCTCCTAAGTGAACAGGTGGGCGAGCGTCCTGCCGACATGCGGGCTGGGGCCGATGCGCGTCGAACCGCTCACCACGGAAACCACACAACGAACTTCCGACATCCTGTCCTTGGCGCTCACTCGCGCCACAACAAGCCGTCGTTCGTTTCCATTCATGAGGCATCGTCTCTTCGTGAGACAACTACCTCAATCGCTAATGATCGTACAGATTCCAAGAATCTTTGCAAGTACACTTTTTCAAAAAGCGCGCGTTTTGTGCGGGGATGAGTGCAGCGATCGATCGTGAAGTGATTCTAAGAGATCGCGCAAACCCTAGCGCGCTGTCGGCCCAGAACGATGACGAGTCACTCGCAATCGCACTCGTTCGATGGCGTGATCGCATCGCCTAGAGTCGTCATCGAATGTCAACGATGCCAGTGCGACGATGACGGTTCATCGCGGTTGTTCAAAGACGATGCCGCAATCATTCCTCAAGAAACTTGGCGTCATTTCGGCGCGAAGTCGCAATGGCTTCGCAGCGGCATATTGCCTGCGCACACGCGTTGGAGTCGCACTGCCCGGAGCTTCCGTAATACCTTTCGTCGCAAGGCCTTGCGCAGACGCATCCGACCCGCGTTTGAGCTCGCAACAAGCACGATGCCACTCACCGCCAAGCGACTGGATTCCGACGTCACGCGCTGACCGGCTGGCGTCTCGATTCATAACGCGCCGAGATCCAGCAACACGTTGCGAGGAACAGGCACCAATGAATCGTTCGTCTAGTTCGTTCGATGATCGCCCAGCGTCGAACCATTCGATTGTCGCGCATCTCGTAATGCGAAAGGTTGCTAGGTAATGCTCTCTGTCAGTGATCGATTGCGGAAGCGAGCGTCGCGTCCGACAAATAGCCGCGCAACGATTCGATGGACACAAGAATTTTTTTTCCGCGGTACATTTCCAGTTTGATTGCCCCTGATCGAGTCACGACATTTTCTCAACCGGGCATCACCGCGTCGATCAGATGTTGCCTGGGGCGCGTTGCTTATCCGCATCGTGCTCAGCCAAGTCTTTTCGGGCGCGGTTCTGATCTTGCCCGTTCATTGCCCGCCAGTGTTGCTCTTGGTATCATTGCCGGTCGAGGGCAAGTGTCTGCAACTTTCCGACTTCCGGAGGTCAGGTCATGTCGGTACTTCTCTCACTGATGGTGTTAATGGCTGCACCGGATGCAGCCCATTACTCCCCAGGCAATGCTCGAATCGAATCGCCGCCGCGCGCGAACCGAAATCCTGATCGAGCTGTTCATGCCGTAATGCGACGTTGGGCCACGCCATCGCAATCGGACCTTCAGCCGGCCGTCTGCGAGGTCCTTGCCCTCTGCAACGACCTTCAACGCGACACCGCAACTACGCCACGAAGCCGACAGGACCCCACTTCCAAACTACGCGACCGATTGACTGGCCCGAACCACATGATGCGAGCGGCCTCTCAAGACAAGCGCACCGATGCCGTTGAGCACGCCGGCGCGCTTGGCCAACGTATCCCGGGTGGCCTCGTGCCTGGTGCGGCTGCGGCTGGCGGCGGCTTTGGGCCCGGGGCAAACGCCAGCCAGGATGCCGGCGACGACCTCGCGGACCTGATTCAACGAGTTATCTCGCCGGCAAGCTGGGAACGCATGGGCGGCCCTGGCTCCATAAGCTACTGGCCTCCCCACCGCACGCTTGTTGCCCGAGCACCAGCCCACACCCAGGGCCGGACGGCTGATCTGCTCGACAAGATGCGTGAATGACGCGTTAGTGTCCCATGCGCCGAAGCACACGACAAGATCCCGCTGGCTTGGCGACGACGCAGTAATGCGCTCGCAGCGACATCGCTCCATCGCCGCCCCTCCCCAAAACGACCTTCCCACCATGACGACATCGTTCCGTTTGGCACCGCCGCTTGCCGCGGCCATCTTCCTTCTGGCAGTCGGCCCACTTCAAGCCGACGTGATGACGTACCCTGCGCCCAGGGGTGAAGTGTTATCTGCTGAGTACGAAATTCTCGCTGATGGCAGAAAGGTTGACGTCTACACCGCCCGGACTCTCGATACGTACTTGTCTGGAAGCCAATCGGATCATGGTGGCCCTTACAGCTTCGCCAGTTTCGACACGTCCGGCCCAGTGACTGTCAGGATTACTTCTAAGCGGTCGCTCCAAAAAGCCATCGTCCGACCGGTGTCGCCAAAGGTTATGGTCAACCTCGTAGACGATCATACGATGACCATCGTCTTGGATGGCCCACGAAAGCTGAGCATCGAGCCGGACAGCAAACGCGGCCCGCTTCTGCTGTTCGTGAATCCGCCGGAGCGCAATGCGCCCAAGCCCGACACGCCAGGCGTCGTCTATTTTGGTCCCGGAGTTCACGAGGCCGGCAAGATCGACGTCGGCGCTGGTCAGACGGTGTACCTCGCCGGCGGCGCGGTCGTCAAAGGGGCGATTTCCGCCATCGGCTCCAACATCCGCATCCGCGGCCGCGGCATCCTCGACGGTTCCGATTATCCGTGGCGACATGGACCGTGCCATTCGATTTATATTGAAGGCAGCAATGTCGCAGTCGAAGACATTATCATTCGCGGCGCGCCGCAGTGGACGATCGTGCCCACCAACAGCGATCACGTGACCATCCGTAACGTCAAAATCTGCAACTCGCGAGTCCCTAACGACGATGGCATCGATCCCTGCAATTCCCAGGACGTACTGATCACCGACTGCTTCATCCGCAGCGACGACGACTGCGTGGCAATGAAGGGGATGGCATTTTCGCCGTCGAGAAATGCCAATGTCGAGCGGATCACGGTCGAAAACTGCATCCTCTGGTGTGACCGAGCTCGCGTCTTCCTCCTCGGTCACGAGAGCCGGGCTCAGCACATGCGTCAGATCACCCTGCGAAACCTCGACGTTCTCCACTTCACCTTGCCGTTCGCGCTCTTGGAACCCGGCGAGGACATGCGGCTCGAAGACGTCGCAATCGAAAATGTCCGCCTCCACGGCGAACGTCAAGCCGAGCTAATCCGGCTACGTCCCACGATCAACGAGTACATGCACAAGCAAACGCCGGGGCTGATCCGCAATGTCGTCTTCAAGAACATCCAATTGACCGGGCAGCCCGGGCGTTATCTGATCGACCTAGCAGGCGCGGACGCCGCACACGACATCTGCGGCGTAAGCTTCCAAAACATCTCCATCCTCGGCGTTCCGGTCACCCGCGACAGCCGAAACGTGACCGTCGGGCCGCACGTCGAGAAGCTCAGTTTTCCTTCGAACTAGCCAATCACCGTCGAAGCGTAGAAAGTACAATACAAGGTCATGCACGCCGAAATCATTTCCATCGGTGATGAAATCACCAGCGGGCAAACGCTCGACACCAATTCGCAGTGGCTCAGCCAGCGGCTGGCGGAGTTAGGCATCCGGACGCTCTACCACACCACCGTCGGTGATGAACTCGCGCCCGGCGTCGAGGTCTTCCGCCGAGCCATCGACCGGGCCGATTTGGTGATTGCGACCGGTGGCCTCGGCCCTACGGCCGATGACCTCACGCGCGACGCTCTGGCGCAAGCAACCAGCCGCCCGCTGCAGCGTGACACAGACGCTTTGGAACATGTCCGGAGCATTTTCACGCGGCTGGGCCGGGCGATGCCGCCGCAAAACGAGATCCAGGCGATGTTCCCTGCCGGTAGCCGCGTGATTCCCAATCCACACGGAACGGCCCCCGGCATCGACCTCGGCGTGACGCCCGAAGGCCAGCCGCCGTGCCGGTTGTTCTGCCTTCCCGGGGTGCCCGCGGAAATGGTGGAGATGTGGCACGCCACCGTCGCCCCAACCATCGTCGACTTCTTGGGTCCGAACCGACGTGTGATTCGCTTCCGCCGCATCCACTGTTTTGGCGCCGGCGAGAGTCAGATCGAGTCGATGCTACCCAACATGATCCGCCGCGGCCGCCAACCAACCGTCGGAATCACGGCCAGCAAGGCCACGATTACATTACGAATCTCGGCGGAAGGCGCGACCGAGGCCGAGTGTCTTGCGGCGATCGAGCCGACGGAAGCGACGATCCGCCAATGCCTCGGCTCGCTGGTCTTCGGCGCCGAGGATGACCAATTGCAGGATGCCGTCATCAGACTGCTGCGGACACAGGGCAAGACTCTCGCGACCGCCGACTCGGCCACCGCCGGGTTGCTCTCGCAGTGGCTCGCTAGCGCCGAACATTCCGCGGGCGTCTATTGGGGGGGACTAGTATTGACGAAACCCACCGTGGCGCCCGACGCGCTGGCGGTCGAATGCCGCCTGCGGTTTGACGCGGACTATGGATTGGCCGTCGGCAACGCCCAAGGATGCAACTCTCCCTTGCAGACAGACGCGGGGGGTAAGGGCGGTTCTCTCCCCTCGCCCTCTGGGCGAGGGGCAGCGGCTGAGGACGACACGGTAATCACCGTTGCCTTGTCCTCCGCCGCCGGCGTTCAGACGAAAGACGTCGCCTTCCATCTTCACCCGGAACTGCGTCATATCTATCTCGCCAAGCAGGCGATCAACTTCGCCAGGCTGGCCCTCGAAGAGGAAGCGGCCGCCAGCGATTAGGCGATCCCACCATCATTGACCGCGAGAAGGCCCCGCCTTTTTCAGTGCGTCGAGCACGGCTCCCTCACTAAGCAAATCCGGAAGGACGATCGGTTTCGCATCCGCCGGGTTGGCCGGCCAGATTGCGAGCAGTGGGATGGAATTGTAGCCAAGATCGTGGAGCGACTTCTTGATCGTCGGCGAATGATCCGTCCAGTCCGCCAGCATCGGCACAACACCATTTTCCGACACTAGCTTCAATACCGACGTCCGCTCGATGGCGAACTTCGAGTTCAGCTTGCAGTTGGGGCACCAGTTCGCCGTGAAATCGATCATCACCGTCTTCCCCTCCGCTCGGGCGCGCTGTAGGGCCTCTGGCGTGAACGGTTGCCAAGGAATGACCGGCTCCCAGAACAAGACGGTGAAGGCGAACACACCGACGAGCGCGGCCACCACAGGGCCCCCAAGCCACGCGGCGATTCTCGCTCTCGGCGTGGCCGTTAGCGGTGTTCGGCCGATCCACCAACAGGCGAACCAAACGCCGACCAGCAGCGCCGCAGCGGGAACGAAGTACCAGTGGGTAAGAGTGTTGAACAGGTAGACGACCGTGGCCAGGAGCAGAAAGCCCATCAACTGCTCGAAGGCATCCATCCACGCTCCCGGCTTCGGCAGCGAGCGGATCAACCGGGGAAACGCGCCGACGACGAGGTAAGGCGAAGCCATCCCGAGTCCGATGGCGGCGAATACATAATAGACAACCTGGGAGGGCTGCTTCAACAGGTATCCAAACACGGATCCCAGGAAAGGCCCGCTGCATGGTGTCGCCAGGATGGTGGTGAAGACGCCCTTGAAAAACGCCCCGCTCGGCCCCTCCTTGCTCTGCAGTTGGTTGGCTCGTCCCGCGCCGACGAAGCCGGGAATGGGTATTTGCCATACGCCGAGGAAGCTGAGTGCCATGGCGAAAACGAACGCCGTCATGGCAACCTTAAACCAGGGGAGAGTGAACTGTTCACCCCAGGCTAATCCCGCCGAGGCAGCCAGCGTCGCTAAGACCATAAACACAGAGAGCAGCCCGAGCGAGTACCACACGTTCAATGCGAATATTCGGCCGCGGCTCTCCCCGGCCTGCTGGACGAACGCGAGGATCTTCAGACTAATCACCGGCAGCACACACGGCATCAGGTTGAGGATTAGTCCTCCGAGGAATGCGAGCGACAGTTTCACCGCCAGATCGGCGTAGTCGATCGACCTCGCCACTGTCGTACCGCTGGTGGTCGGCGTTTTTGCAGACAGGAAGGCCGAGAACGGATAGTCACGCGGTGGCTCGCACGAGCTGGCGTCGCAGCCTTGAGCCGTTACCTTGCCGCCAATTTTTGCTGTCGCCGGATCGACGCTCGCATCGGACTCCAACGGCGCGGACCACGTGACCGTTCCAACGTGGGTTTCGACGGGGAGATTGTCGAAGGCCGGATCGGTGTTCTTTTTTGGGGTCGGAGATGCGCTGAACTCGCCAGCGAGGCGAACGCCCTGCGGTAGGTTGATTTTGATCTTCGTGGCTAGCGGCCCGCCCTTGGGCTGGGTGATCGAGTAGATGTGCCATCCCGGTTTGATGTTCGCCCGAATCCACAGGCAACCGGGTTTGCCGGCTGCGGGCGGGACGAAACCCGATTCGACGGTCATCACGCCTTCATCAGCCGGCACGGCGTCAAACGCCCGCCCCGCCGGCGCCCCGGCATTAAGCAGGCTTGCCGCAAACCATGCCGCCAAAATGACTACAGGCGTTAGAACCGCCAGAACCGGCCGACTCCATGAGTGTTTCATAGCTTGGATTTTAAGTGATGCGAATAGAGCCAGCAACCTCACTGGCAACCGGCAAGCGATCAGGTAAAATGGGCTATATTTATGGAGCCCAACAGATTGCGCGGCAACCACTTTCCACAAGGATCATTGCCTCGCCGATCCCTTCCCGCTTCCTAGGAACACTTCCATGAACCGCCGCTTGCTTCCGCTTCACGTCATGGCCGCCATCGGCCTCTGCTTTGCCATCACCTCTTCCGGTTGGGCCGACACGCCGAAAGACGCCAAGCCGGAGCAGGCGCAGATTGGCGAGGCCGCCATGGCAGCCCGGATAGCAGCTGCCACCGCTGCTGCCGCTGCCGCTCAGGACAAAAAGCACGCGTCCTATGCGGAAGTGATCGCTGGCGCTGAAGACATTCAGGGCATGATCCCGCTGCATCACAAGGACATGCGTCTGCTCGGCGAAATCACGCCGGGCGACCTGAACCGTGACCTTATGGTCGCCATCGCGATCGCCCGCGGCATCGGCGAAGGTCCCCTGTTGGGCGGCATGACCTGGAACTTCGGCGACAACTGGATATGGCAATTTCGCAAGGTCGACGACCGCATCCAGATCGTCCGCAAGAACGTCCGCTTCCGCGCAGCCAAGGGATCTCCGCAAGCCAAGGCCGTTCAGCTCTCCTACACCGACAGCATTCTCTACAGCCTGCCGATCATTTCCGTGAGCCCCGGCGGGAACTGCGTCGTCGACCTGACACCGGTCTTCATGAGCGACGTCCCGCAAATCTCCGCTGTACTCCGCGGCTTCGCCTTCGCCCCGGACCGATCGAGCTGGGCCTCCATCAAAGGCTTTAAGGACAACATCGAGCTCCAGGTTGCGGCCACGTACGCCTCTGGCGGCAACGTCCCACTGGAAAACGTTCCGGACACCCGCGGCGTCACGCTCTACATCCATTACTCCATCAGCCGCCTTCCCGAGACGGGTTATCAGCCCCGGCTGGCCGACGACCGCGTCGGTCACTTCCTGTCCGTCATCAAGGACTATTCCAAAACTGGCCAGGACGACCAGTTCGTTCGATACATCAACCGTTGGGACCTGCGGAAAGTGGAACCGAACGCGAAGGTGTCGCCGCCGGTGACGCCGGTCATCTTCTGGATCGAGAAAACCGTCCCTTACAAGTTTCGCGGAGCGGTCCGCGAGGGCATCCTCGAATGGAACAAGGCATTCGAGAAAGCCGGCTTCGCTAACGCCATCGAGGTCCGTCAACAGCCGGACGACGCCACCTGGGACCCAGAAGACATTAACTACAACACCTTCCGCTGGATCACTTCCGACGCCGGCTTCGCCATGGGGCCGAGCCGTGTGAACCCCTTCACCGGACAGATCCTCGACGCCGACATCATCTTCGATGCCAGCTTCATCGAAAGCTGGAACCGGCAGCTCGATTTCAACAAACCACCGTTGGGCGCTGGTTCGCAGCATGCCCTTAACCGCGTTCCTACTCTGGATAGTCTTCTCGGTGAGTCCGCGAGCGCTCTGGCCCCGCTCGGCCACGACGACTGCGCCGCCTGCCAGTACGCCCGCGGAATGGGAGAGCAGCTCACGCTCGGTCGGATGGCGATGGCCGCGCACGGCAAGTCGCTTAGCAAGGAGCAAATCGACAAGTTTCTGGCCGACGGCGTGAAATCTGTCGTCATTCATGAGGTCGGACACACGCTGGGCCTGCGGCACAATTTCAAGGCGAGCAACCTGTGGACGATGGAGGAACTCAACGACCCAGCGAAGACCCGCGACGTCGGCCTGGCCGCCTCCGTCATGGACTACATGCCGGTCAACATCTCGCCGAAGGGCAGGAAACAGGGAGACTTTTTCAGTCTCGTAGTTGGCCCATACGACAATTGGGCCATCGAGTACGCCTACAAACCGATCGCGGGCGGACCAGACGCCGAGGCTGCCGAACTCCGCAAGATCGCTTCCCGCGACACCGAGCCCGCCCTGCAATACGCCACCGACGACGACGTCCACGGCCCCGCGCCCGATCCCAGGGCCAACTTGCACGATATGAGCAAAGACCCGATCGAGTTCGCTCAGTGGCGTATCGAATTGCTCAACCAGATTCTGCCCGACGTCGTCGACCGCATGGTCGAACCGGGCGAGGGCTACCAGCGAGCTCGGCTGGCCATGTCGATGGTCCTTCGCGAGCATCTCCGCTTGATGGGATACGTCGCGCACTATGTTGGCGGTATCTACGTCCACCGCGACCATAAGGGTGACCCGGACGCGCGTCCGCCATTGGTCGTCACCGAGGCCAAGAAGCAGCGCGACGCGATGGCCATGCTCGATCAGCAGGTCTTCGGCCCCGAGGCGTACAAGTTCCCACCGAAGCTTTATGATTACCTGGCGCCGACGCACTGGACGCACTGGGGCATGAAGGGCTCAAACCACCCCGACTTCCCGATTCACGATGTTGTCTTGGCCATGCAGGACCAAATCCTGGGCCAAGTCCTCTCGCCAGTCACGCTGTCGCGACTCGTCGACTCCGAAGTGCAGGTGCCGGCCAACCAGGACGCCTTCACTGCGGCCGAGTTGCTCGAACGCCTGACGTCCGCCATCTTCCGCGAGACGGAGAAGGTCAAAGACGGCAAGTACACCAATCGAACGCCGGCCATCAGCAGCGTTCGGCGGAACCTCCAGCAACACTACTTCCAGCGGCTCGCCGAAGTGGCACTGGGCAACGCCGGCGTTCCGGCCGATTGCGAAACCATTGCCGCCGCCGAGCTGAAAACGCTTGAAAGTCGCATCAAGACCGTACTCGACAGCAAAGCCGAACTCGACGGCTACACGCGCGCCCATTTGACGGAACTGGCTTCCCGAATCCAAAAGGTCCTCGACGCTCGTCTCGAGCGTCGCCCGTAATAGAATCGGCTTTCTGCTACAACCTGCCGGAAGTCATCGGCCGTCTTGACCGGACTGCCGCGTGACTGCCTACTGCAAAGAGGGGCCGGTTCCTTCCGCGTGGTTCGGCTTGTCGCGGGGCCATGGCTCCTCCGATGGCAGAATGGTTCGGACGAAGCGGCCGAGACCTTACGGTCCGACGTGTCGATCGTCGTTCCATAGCCGAATTACGGGGCGGTCGAGCGTGTGCTCGTAGCCGAGAACGCTCAGCGACGCCGTGGTGAGCAGGAATCGCCGCCCCTCCGAGCCGGGCAGGCGGATCCAGCGGGCGGCCAAAAACCTGAGAAAGTGCATGTGCGAGAATAGCAGCACGTTGCCCTGTGCGTCGCGCAGCCGTTGGACCAGGCGATCGGCGCGATCCGTAATCGCCGCCGACGACTCACCGCCGGGACAGCCGTCGCGGAACAGGTCCCAGTCCGGAGCTTCCAGGCGAATGTCCTGGCTGCAGCGTCCCTCATAGAGCCCGTAATCGACCTCCATTAGTTCGGCATCGGTCACGGCGACGGCGCCGAAGCCCGCCAATTCGCAAGTCTGCCAAGCGCGTTGCAGCGGACTGGTTAAGACCTGTGCAAACGGAATGCCCAGGAGTCTCCGGCCGAGCTGAACAGCGTTTCGCTGGCCGCGCTCGGTCAGCGGAATGTCGGTACGTCCAGTATGTTGGCCGGAAACGCTCCAGGCCGTTTCGCCATGTCGAGCCAAGTAAACTTGCGGAAGTTCTTCCACGTGACGGTCTCCGCAGTGACCCCCGGGTGCAGCCAAAATGACCGGCTAACAGAGGGCGCTTGCCACGCCGACATCCTACGCTTGCGGTGTTCGCTCGACAAGCAATGGTTCTGCGGGACGCTCAACGTCGCGCCGAACTGCCGGCACGCATTCCACGCGAAGAGGAGCGCCGATGGGGGGCGCAACAAAAAGCCCCAGCACGACGCCGGGCAGGTCGCCAGGCCGGCATGCTGGGGCATATGTTGTGGACGGCTCGATGTTGCGACTTACGGCAGCAGTCCGCGAGACTGGATGCCATCGACAACCCGGGTAACGGCCAAGTCCATTGCCGAGTGACGCATCGGCTGATGCTTCTGCTGCGTCCGCTCGTACACGCGATCGAATGTCGTGGTCATGCGGTGGTACAACCGCTGCTGCACTTCGTCGCGAGTCATCTGGTCCCGCTGCGTCTCCTGCGTGTATTCGAGGTACGAGACGAACACACCGCCGGCGTTGCAGAGAATATCCGGGATAATGAACACGCCCTTCGCGTTGAGAATCTCATCGGCCTGGGGCGTCAACGGGGCGTTGGCGCCCTCGGCGATGATCTTCGCTCGGATGCGTGGGGCGTTCTCTTCGGTGATCACCGAGCCACCTGCCGCTGGAATCAGGACATCGCAATCCGCTTCCAGAACTTGGGCGTTCGTGATCTCCTTGCCGCCGGCGAAGCCCTTAATGCCGCCGGTCTTCGCCACATGATCGGCAAGCTTGACGACGTCGAGCCCTTCGGCGCAATACGTGCCGCCGGTGATATCGGACGCAGCCACCACCGTGGCGCCCTTCTCGGCGATCGCCAGGGCGGAGACGGAGCCGACGTTGCCGAAGCCTTGCACCGCGACTCGCAGGCCCGGCAGCTTCTTGTTCAGTCGCTCGCAAGCAGCAACGATTGTCGCCGCCACGCCGTTGCCGGTTGCTTCGCGGCGGCCGACGATGCCGCCCAAGACCACCGGCTTGCCGGTCACGAAGCACCCGGCCGGAATCGACTTGCCATCGCTGTAGGACACGCAGTCGCGGATGTGACCCATGTCGCTGTCGTTGGTGCCCATGTCAGGCGCCGGGACGTAGACTTCCGGTCCGATGTGACGACGCACGCCGCGTGTGAAGGCGCGGATCAGGATCTCTTTTTCCGTCGGCTTCAGAAGTGCTGGATCGTAGCGAATGCCAGCCTTACCGCCGCCGAATGGAACTCCGATCAGCGACGTCTTCCATGTCATCTCCATGGCCAGTCCCGTGACCTCGTTGAGCGTCACGCCGGCGGTCATGCGGATGCCGCCCTTCGACGGCCCGAGCACGTCGTTGTGGCGCACGAGGAACACGTGCGCGTGGAGCATCTCGCCGTTCGGAACTTGGGGGTGAATGACCGACCGAATCTGTTCGGCCGGTTCGACGATCCGCCGGGTGATGTCTGGGTTCAGCCCCAGACGCCCCGCGGTCTGCTGGACGTTCCATAAGGCGGTCTGCAAAATACCGTCTACGTTGTTTGATTCAGTCGTTTGTACCATAGTATTAGCAATACTCCTCACAATGCCAAACAGCTCCTTCCCGCGTACGGATCGCACAACCCGTGCGGTTCTCGCAAGTGTAACAAAGTCCACGCACCGCGCCCAGAGCTTTGCTGCCGCAGATGTTGTCGTGCGTGTGTTCGATACCTTCCACGAAGGTTTCCACGTCTACCTCGAAAAGCTCACACTGTAGTTTCGGTTGGGAGACGGTGCCTCGATGCATACATTGCGCCGAATATGTGCAAATACAGCACAAATCGCGGTGGTCTCGGGGCACGTCATCACGGGGTTCCTCACGGACGAGAGGGCTCATGCCGTAATTCCACGACTCCTCCACCCAGGAAAACGGCGTCGTAGGCGATGATGGTGTACGAGGCGGCACGGTTCGGCAGACAGTGTCTTGTTTCCGAGACATGGCGATATCCGTCACCTCATCTTTGATGGCAGCAGGATCGCGACAGCCAAAATGGGCTGCCTGTCGAGAAGCAACGCCCGTGCCTATGCGGCAATTTGTCGCAGTAAAAGCGACGGCCAGCAAGAAACGCCGCAAAAGCAGGCCGAAATCCCCTTCAAAAGACCAACGGCCACGTCGCAAACTACAAAGCAAACTTCGCCCCCAAGCTTTGCCTGGACGGGGAAAATTGTATCAGCGGGGCGAACCTCCCCAGCGGACAGTATTAGGGCGGCAATTTAAGCCGTCCGCTTACTTTCTGCTTTCTTCATTTTTTCGCGCAAGGTCTTTCGGTCAACAGCCAAGATTTCGGCGGCCCTGGTGCGATTGCCGCCAACACTGGCCAAGACATTACGGATGTAGTCGGCTTCCACATCGGCAAGCGTCCGCGTCAGGTCGGGGTGCCGCGAAACGGAAAACCGCATTACGGCCGGCAGGTCCGGAACGTCAATGCGGTCGCCTTCGGACATTACCACCAGCCGGTGAATCGTGTTTTCGAGTTCTCGAACGTTGCCAGGCCACGAGTAACCGTCACGCAGCGCTCGCAGGGCCTCGTCCGTGAGCTGCGGCGCCGCCTTGCCGCACTCCTGGGCATACTTGCGGCTGAAGTGGTTTACCAGCAAGACGATGTCGTCGCCTCGGTCACGCAGCGGGGGCAATTCAATTGTGACGACGTTTAACCGAAAGTAGAGATCCTCGCGAAATAGCCCCTGCTCGATGAGGCGCGGCAGGCTCTTGTTCGTCGAAGCGACCACACGGACGTCGATTTTCCGGTGCCGAGCGGAACCGACCATGTAGACCTCGTGGTCCTGGAGCACGCGCAGCAGCTTCACCTGCATGCCGAGGCTGGTCTCGCTGATCTCGTCCAGAAAGATCGTCCCACCGTCGGCGGTCTGAAAGAAGCCCGCCCGGGCCTCGGTAGCGCCCGTAAAGGCGCCTTTGACGTAACCGAAAAGCTCGCTTTCGAGCAGCGTCTCGGGGATGCCGCCGCAATTGACCGGGACCAGGGGCGCGGCGGCGCGAGGGCTGCTGTAGTGAATAGCTCGGGCTACCAATTCCTTGCCGGTTCCGCTTTCACCGGTGATTAGTACGGTCGCCGAGGAGGAGGCCACCTTGCTAACGGTCCTCATGACCTTTCGCATGGGCTCGGACTGTCCGATCAAGCCATGACGAGTGGGTAGCGGCTCGGGCGCTATTGAGCCGCCCATCCGGCGACGGTGCAGCTTGTCGAGTGCCCGACGCACCGCGGCAAACAGCTCATCGTCGGTAAATGGTTTGGCCAAATACTCCTCTGCGCCGCCTTTTAGGGCCTGAACGGCGCCGGCGACGGAGGGGTAGCCGGTAATCATCATGACTTCCATGTCTTCACGGTTTTCGCGGAGATGGCGGACCAGGTCGAGGCCGCTTATCTTCGGCATCTTGAAATCCGTGATGACGAGGTCGATGGGCGTCGTTTCGATGATGGCGAGCGCTTCGGCCACGCCCGGTGCGGTGAAGACTCGGTAGTTGGCCGCGGTTAGGTTCCGTCGAAGCACCTCGATCGTGTCTGGCACGTCGTCGACCACGAGTACGGTTTCTCTGTCAGTCGTCGTCTGCATCAAAAAGCTCCCCCGTCGTCCTCGTCGGCGGTCGGCAACGGCAAGCGAACCTCGAAGCAGGAACCGCAGCCGGGCGTGCTTCGCACGTCAATCGTGCCGCCGTGGGAGGTCACGATTCCATGGACCACCGACAGCCCCAGTCCCGTGCCTTCGTTGACGTCTTTGGTGGTGAAGAACGGAACGAAAATTTGTTTCAGTACTTTGGCGGTCATCCCGACGCCGTTATCCTCGACGCTAATCATCACCTGGTCGCCATCGGCCCGGGTCGCAATTTTCAGCGTGCCTCCGTCGGGCATGGCGTGAATCGCGTTCACCACCAAATTGACCAGCACTTGGTTCAACTGGGACGCATCGGCGACGATGCCCGGCAGACTGGGCGACAGGCGGCGATCGATGCTGATGCCATTCCTGAGGCAGCGCGACTCCAGCAGGCATAATGCGTCGTCAACAACCGCGTTGACATTGACGCGGGACTTCCGCGGCGGCATCTGGCGCGAGAAGAGCATCAGTTTTCTGATGATCTCCCTGGTGCGCAACGACGTGGCCACAATGCGATCAAGGTCGGAGGCGACCTGCTTGGGAAGCTCGGGCGTCTTGCGGGCCAATTGAGCGAACGCGAGGATATTGCCCAGCGGTTCGTTCAGTTCGTGGGCAACCCCGGCGGAGATCTGGCCAATCGTCGCCAAGCGGTCCGCGTGACGGAGTTGGAGCTGGAGCCGGCTTTTTTCCTCGGCGGCTTCTCTTCGCTCAATAAATAGGGCGACCTGGCGGCCTACGGTGTCGATGAGATGTCGTTCTTCCTTGAGAAATGGGCCCTCGTCCCGTGTCGGGTTCTTGGTCAGGAAGCCAACCTCGATGCAACCGCGCGGCCGGCCTTTGATTACTAAGGCGACCGCCTGCTTGTGGGCGCAACGTCGGTATCCGTTTGTTGTGTAGCAGTGGTCGTCTAGCAGAATGCGAGCAACGGTGGCTTCGGGATACTGCCAGGCAGGAGGCAGAAGCTCGACGACGCCTTGGAGCAGTTCGGCGACTTGAATGTCGGGGCGGCCGGCCAATTGCAGGATGCTATAGAGGCAGGTCAGTTCCTTGACCCGTTCCCGCAGTTGGAGCAGCGGTTCGTCCTGGTTGGGGTGCTCGCTGGGCGGCGGCGCGGCCCTGGTTTTAGGTTTTTTGCCCATCGCGGTTCGAGTTTCCCAGGGCGACGCGGTGCGACTGCGGGTTGCAACCCCCGACTTGTGGTCGATGGCACCAATTCCGTCATCCTATATCCCTTTTCGCAGGTCAGCAAGGAAGCGACAGACGCCATGACGGGCTGCGGCGGCGACTGAGGGACGTTCTGCAATTGTGCAACCGACCCCGGGGCGGTGCGTTTCTTGGGGATTGCGAGCGCACAAATCGTAAGGGGTTGGCGGGGCAGTGGTTGGAGCGGCGTTTCTTGGCGTTTCGTCGCGGGGCTCATTGGTGGTATCCGTTGCACAATTCGGTAGGGTTGGAGCTTCCTCGCGGACCGGCTCGGGCGAAATCGAGACGGCCTTGGGGTTTGTCGCCTCCCCGCGGGCCGGCAACTGGTTGCTGGGGCAACCTGGCACAGCCACCCGCGTGAAGCGGCCTGCCGGACAAGCCGGCAGACAACC
>JAJFUI010000360.1 GCA_021372555.1 Planctomycetaceae bacterium
GGCGTTGTCTTATCCGGCCAGCACCAGCCGGTCTCGGTAGAAGCAACCGAACGTGCATCCGACCGGAACCGTTCCCACTGTCGCTTTGAGCGTTCGGTGCGTTCCGTTGGCGTCCAAGACCGACACGCCCCCCGCCCGGACACAATAAACCTGACTGTTACGCACGATAAGGCGTGAGGTTGTGTCCGGCGGGGAGGCGGTGTCAATCCAAATATCCGCGCCGCTTTCGGTCTGGATCGAGGCATTTTCTTCGGTCCCCAACGCGAAACTGATAGCCACTTCCGCGCCGGCGCCAACGGCAGACTGTGAAATCAGGTGCAAACCCCCGCCGGCGAGCACTGCGATTCGCCAGACGGTCCCCGAACCGGCGGACGTGACAATCGGAGCCATCGCGGAGATTCTGCCCACGTTAGAGGAGCAGTACTTGGCCAGGCCGGGACGCGACCCGCCGCGAATCCGCATTCCCAGCGTGTCCTCCGGTCGGCAATTGACCGACCAGGGAGTCGCATGCTGGCTCTTGACCCCGGCCGCATCGCGTACGGTCTGGATGTCCGCAGAATCGCGATAGCCCAAGCGCCGGTTGACGCCGGCGCTTGGGAATCGCAACTCACGAATCTTCCGATGGCCAGCCATGTCTAAGCGTCGCCCTTGATGAGTCCCAGGGAAACCAGCGCTGCGCGAATGGCCGTCAATAACGTATTCACCCCGCCGACGTCAGCCTTGACCTTTGCCAGTTCCGCCGCGAGAGTCGCCACGGCGTTTTTGGTGGCGGTGTCGCTGATCGCCGCAATCGTTGCCGATGCCGTTCCGCCGGAATTGTCGGTCAGGTCCCCTTGCGTCTGCGTATACAACGCCTGCTTGGCGTCGGCCGGCTGAGACTCCACGCACGAGGTGTCGAAGAAGCCGAGCCCACCCGTCACCTTTAGCGACGTTACGACAGCGTCACCGCCGAGAGTAGACGTCGGACCGGCAAGCCCGCTGCCGCCGCATTGCAGTACGGTCCATTGGAATGTTCCAGGGGCGGTGCACACGGAGTACAGAATGACATAATCGCCGGCGGCAGAGAACGTGATAGCGGAGTTGTTGCCATCGTAGGTTCCAGTCACCGTGACAACTGCCGAACCGCCGGTGCCAACGGCCCCGGCCGAAATCGCGGCGAGCACGCTCGGCTGCCTCGGTGCGTCGAGGGTGCGAGTCTCAACCACACCGGCGGCGATGGATAAAACGAGATTCATCAGTTGCTGTTCGACGTGAACCGTGAAACCGTCCCCCGGATCGCGAGGGATGTAATTCGGGCACTTGAGCAGCTGACTCAATGCGTTAAGCGGCGTCATGTTAAGCGTTCCTCTTTGGTCACACCGATTTGTCAGGGTTCGGTGTCGTCACCCTTGCCGTGGAGAAAAGCGTCCCCGGCCGCGCATCAGGCCTTCAGCGTCACCACGACTGCTCCACCAGTATCAGCGGCGCCGATGGCCACCGCCTTCAGATACGCACAGGCAAAACAAGCCGCGGGGATCAGACAACAAGTCCCAGCGGCAATGGTCGTCGTCACAGGGTTTCCCGCGCCGTCGTAGACGGGGAAGAATGTCACATCATCCCACGAGGCATACCAACTGAGCTTCGATATGCCCGTCTGATTGGTGGGAAGGTGAACGTGACCGCCCGCGAAGCTGCGAAAGCCAATCGACTTCGACGCCTCGACGGCAGTTCCTACCACGACGAGATTTGTTGTTAGCGACAGCCGTTGCAACATGATCCTGACTCCCTGTGCATCCTAAATCCAGC
>JAJFUI010000027.1 GCA_021372555.1 Planctomycetaceae bacterium
GAGCAAAAGCAAGACCCCGCGAAGCCCGAGGAACGGAAAGCGCTGGCGAAGTGGCGTTAGCGGCTATCCTCTCCGTCACACCCGGCCTCGCCATACGCCTCTTGCTCAAAGGGATTGTCGAGATAGGGACGATTACCGCGAAGCCAAAGAACGAGCATCCACGACAGGTACATCGGTCCGAACAGTGGCCCCCAGCGTTCATATTGGCGCACGTGCACCATTTCGTGCTTGCGCGCGATGTCGAGCGCGATGTCGCTCTGGCCGAGGATCGTGTGTCCGAAGGTGATGGCCAGGGTAAACTGTCCACTGGGCAAGTGCCTCACAAACCAGGTCACGAAGCCGCCGTAAAACTCGATCGCCCCTCCCCTGATTCGCCCTCGCCCCCCGGTGAAAACGCCGATCAAGCCAATCGCTAGGCCAAGGAGGGTGTAGGGGGCAGCCCAAACGATCGCGAGCAAACGGCGCAGGCGAGGAAGGATCATTTCCGCACGCCTCTTGGTCGGCCAAGCGACGTTGTGCCCGGCGATCTATCGAACAGCGCCGCCGTGGCGGGGCGGCCGAGCGCGACCATCGTTGCGAGGCCGAGTATCGTGCCGATCGGGGCGAAGAAAATCAAGATAAGCGATAGCAAGCGGCACAGTGAATATCGTCGGCGACACGCGAGATTCACGCCGACCAGGAACGAGCAGATCGAGAACGCCCAGCCCACGACGACCAGGGGGCCCGCAAAGACAACCAAAATCAGCCCCGCCGCGCCGTCCATGTCGCCGTGCCGGCGGTCGGGCCAGAAAAGGTGAAGCAGGCCGAGGCCAAAGAACCAGAGCGGTAACAGCGTGACCAAGGCGACGATGCCGGCGGCAGAGTAATGCATCACCGCGAGCAACCGAAGGCGTTTCGCGATTCTCGTCATTGCGTCCTGCTGGTCCATTGCCTCACTTTCCTCATCAATGAATGGCGGCCTTTTGTCTCACTTACTGTGCGGAGGGCGACAGGTGTTGTCAAGATGGGGCAGCCACGGCGTAGTCGGCGGGCCCGTGAAAGCCGGATGAATCGCCCCGGTCGCGCCGACCGATGCTATCGGAGGAACAATCGCGCAGACACTCTTTTCCGGCAAAGTCGAATGGCACAGGCAGGGACGATCACCGCCCGGGGCGCGCGGCATGCCGACGCGGCAGCGAAGGCGATGTTTCCCTGTCGGGTAAGGCAGTGGGAGTTGGTAAAGTTTGCCGGCGCCGGGAGTCTGGCGCGGATCTATCGGGCGAGGCCCGTCGGGGCGCCCGACGACCAGCCGGCTAGCTATGCGATCAAGATGCTACGGCCGGAGTGGCAGGACAAGCCCGAGGCGATCCGGCTCCTGCAACGCGAGGCTTTGGCGGGGCGAAGTGTGTCGCATCCGCACTTGGTTCCGATCTTGGCGACCGCCGTTACCGAGCCGCCGCGGATGCTGGTCATGCCGTGGCTGTCGGGGGCGTCGCTGCGGGAGAGACTGGCGGCGGCACAGCAGTTCGACGGCGACCGTCCCGATTCTTGTGTCAGCACCGACGAACCTGTCCCGTTTGACCGCGTCGTCCCAAAACTGCGAAGAGCCCCGTTCGACGTACCGACGGCGCTCTGGATCGTTCGCCAAACCGCCGAGGCGTTGGACGCTCTGCACACGGCAGGCTGGACGCACGGCGATGTATCGCCGGGAAACATCCACATTTCACCGAGCGGCCACGCGACGCTCATGGATCTGAGCTTTGCGCAGAGACCGGGAGAAGAGGGCTCGGCAGTGGACCGGCCGGTGATGGGAACCTGTCGTTACCTTGCGCCGGAGCATCTGACGTCGCGGTTGGCGGCGGATATTCGCAGCGACATCTACAGCCTGGGCGCAGTGATGTTCGAGATGCTGACCGGCCGACCGCCATACTTGGCCAAGGACCTGGCCGAGCTGGCCTTCGAACACCGGCAGTCGTCCGTTCCGGATATGGCTACCCTGGCGCCGGAGGTCCCACGCGAAGTGGCCTATCTCGTGCGGCAGATGCTGGCGAAGGTTCCGCTGCGACGACCCCAGACGCCGCGTGAATTGATCGACCGGCTGGTGCGGCTGGAGATCGGGGCCTTCTCGACGCGGGCGTGATAAACGCTCTTCCGAAAGGCGAGAAGGGAGACGGATTAAATCCAGTGCTTACGGAGCAGCCATTTCTTGATGAGCTGCGTGAGGGCCGCGTAGCAGAGGAGCGTCACGCCGAGGATAGGCCAATAGAGCGGGGGCAAGGGCGTCAGCTTGATCGCAGCGCCCAGTGGCGTGAAGGGCAACACCATGCCAACGCCCATGATCAGCGCAGTGGTGACGGTCAATGGCCAACTGGCGCGGCTTTGGAAAAACGGTATCCGGTTCGTGCGAATGATGTGAATAATGAGAGTCTGTGTCATCAGAGACTCGACGAACCAGCCGGTTTGGAATAGCGAGGGGTTATCCCAGCAACCGAACACGTAGAGCATCACGAAGAACGTGGTGTAGTCGAAGATCGAGCTGATCGGGCCGATGAAGAAGATGAAGCGGCGGATCTCGTCGATCGACCAGGGACGCGGTCGCGCGATTTGCTCCGGGTCGATGTCGTCCGTCGGAATGGGCACCTGGGAGAAATCATAAAGCAGGTTGTTGGTCAAAACCTGCACGGGGAGCATGGGGAGGAATTTCAGGAGCGCGCTGGCGCCGAGCACGCTGAACATGTTGCCGAAATTGGAGCTGGCGCCCATGCGAATGTACTTGAGGATGTTGGCAAACACCTTCCGACCCTCAAGCACGCCTTCTTCGAGAACCATGAGGCTCTTTTCTAGAAGGATCAGGTCGGCGGATTCACGAGCGATGTCGACGGCCGTATCGACGGAGATACCGACGTCGGCGGCACGCAGGCCGGGAGCGTCGTTGATCCCATCGCCCATAAAGCCGACGACATGGCCCTTGCGCTGGAGCGACTGGACGATCCGCTGCTTGTGGGCGGGGGACAGCCGGGCGAACAGTGTCGTGGTTTCGACGGCTGCGGCGAGCTGCTCGTCGGTCATCGTCTCGACTTGGCCGCCCAAGAGCATGTGATCGGTCGGCAGGCCGACTTCGTGGCACACCTTGCGGCTTACCAGTTCGTTGTCGCCGGTGAGAACTTTGACGGCGACGCCGTGCTGTTGCAGCGCCTTGATGGCCGGCGAGGCCGTTTCTTTCGGCGGGTCGAGAAAGGCGACGTAACCGGTGAGGATCAGGTCCGTCTCATCGTCCTTCGAGTACGCGGCGCGGGGGTCGAGGTCTTTGTAGGCAACGGCCAGCACGCGGAAGCCGTCATTGCTGAGGTGCTCGTATTCCTCCTTTAGGTCCTCGATGATGATCTGCTCGAGGCTAAAGACGTCGCCGCCAAGTTCGAAGCGGCTACAGCGGCGGAAGATCGCTTCGGGAGCGCCTTTGGTCAAGAGCCGGCGGCCGCCTTCAGGCATCTCGACAACCACGGACATCACGCGGCGTTGAAAATCGAAGGGGATTTCGTCGATCTTTTGGAATCGCTCCAGCGGGATAAGGTCGTTGATCTCCCGGTGATCGAGAATCGCGCGATCCAGGACGTTCTTCAGGCCCGTTTGGAAGTAGCTTATGAGATATGCCGTGACGAGGACGCCATCGTCCTCCTGACGCACAACGTCGCAGTGGTGCTCGAGGATGACGCGGTCGAGCGTGAGCGTGCCGGTCTTGTCGGTGCAGAGGACGTTCATCGCGCCGAAGTTTTGGATCGCGTTAAGGCGCTTGACGATCACCTTCTTCCGCGACATGGCGATGGCGCCTTTCGAGAGGCACACCGAGACGATCATCGGCAGCATCTCGGGCGTCAGCCCGACGGCCACGGCCAGCGCGAAAAAGAACGCCTCGTGCCAACGGTCCGGCCCGGTCTTCGTCAGACCGTTGACGAGGAAAACGATCGGCGACATGATCGCCATTAGCGAGATCATCAGCCAGGTGAACTTGTTCACGCCGCGATCGAAGCTGGTCGTGACTTCTTGGCCGGAAAGGCTGCGGGCCATGCCGCCGAAGTAGGTTTGCGGGCCAGTGGCAACCACTGCGGCCGAGGCCGTCCCGCTTTCAACGCTCGTGCCGAGGAAGCAGACGTTTTCCAACTCCAACGGCGAGCGACGGCCGAGAACGGCAGGGGCCTCGACTTTTTCGACCGGCATCGATTCGCCGGTCAAGCTCGCCTGGACGATAAACAGGTCTTTCGAGGAGATGATACGGATGTCGGCCGGAATCATGTCGCCGGCGGAAAGCTTGATCAGATCGCCGGGGACCAGTTCCGCCAGCGGGACCTCGCGGGGCCGGCCGTCGCGGACGGCAGTGGCCGTGACCGTGATCATCGCCTTGAGTTTGGCGGCGGCCAGGTCGGCCTTGGATTCCTGAGCGAACCGCAGAGCGACGCCAAGGGTGACCATTAAGGCCATCACCGAGCCGGCCCGGGGATCGCCGCTGAGGAACGCGAGCACGGAGAGCAGCGAGAGGAGGACCACCAGCGGGTTGCGCATGGTGATGAGCAGGCGGAGGAGCCAGCCACGCTCCTTTTCACTGGCGACTTCGTTCGGCCCGTGCCGTTCGAGGCGTTCCTCGGCTTCCGCTTCCGTTAACCCCGTGGCCGAGGTTTGAAGCATCCGCAGCACCTCGTCCACCGGCTTGGCAGCGGCATCGGCAAGTTGCGGCGAAACGCGAACCGCCGCCGGCTGGCCCTTTGCCAACGCCGCGATCCGACTCGTGCCGTTTTTGAGCAGGTTCTTGGGGAACAAGGCAGGCTGCTGGACGGGGCGCGCTAAGATGGCAAACGCGGCATTATAGCCGAAGACGGGAGCAAGCAGATAGGGGTGGGCGGCGACGCGCGAAATCAACGCGAAAACGCAGATGTGGGTGTACCGGAGAGATGCCCCTCACCCTGGCAGAGGGGACCGCGATCCGCAATCGAACGTCTCGTCGCCACTCGAACATTGCGAAGGTTCTGTGTTACACTTCTTGGTTCGGTCGACGAACTAGCCCGCCACTTGGAGGAACGTCCGATGTACAACGCGCTGCTGCTTCCCGACCTGAGGGAGATGCTTGATACGGACGATGCCGAGTCGCTCAAGGCCGTGTCGGCGGAACTGCATCCGGCCACGGTCGCCGACTTTTCGGAAGGGCTTTCCGTTGAAGAGACGTGGAAGTTGCTCAGCTATGCGCCCTTCGAGAGGCAAGCGGAGATTTTTTCGTTCTTCCCGTTCGACAAACAGATCGAGATGGTCGACGGGGTGGGACGCGACCGGATGTCGAAGCTGCTCGAGGCGATGTCGCCGGACGATCGCGTCGACCTGCTCAAGCGACTCGACCCGGAGGTTGCCGAGAGTCTGATCCCGCTGGTAACCAGGGCGGAGCGTCAGGACATCCGCACGCTGCTTTCGTTCCCGGAAGGAAGCGCGGGCTCCGTGATGACCACCGAGTACGCGACGCTTCCGGAGGATGTCGCGGTCGGGGACGCCGTGACGCTGCTGCGGCAGCAGGCGCCATCGAGAGAGACAATTTATTCGATTTACGTTCTGGACGAGGCCCGGCATCTGCTTGGCTTTGTTTCGTTGCGGGATTTGATCCTTGCCAAGGCCACTGCCCGAGTGGCCGACCTCATGCATCGGGAAGTGATCTCCGTGCGGGCAGACGAGGACCAGGAAGAGGCTGCCCGGGAGTTGGCAAAGTACGACTTTCTGGCATTGCCGGTAGTAAATGACCAGAACCAGCTTGTGGGCATCATTACGCACGACGACGTCATCGACGTGATGATCGAGGAAGCGACCGAGGACGCGCAGAAGATGGGCGGCGTCATGCCGATCACTGAGGACTACCTCGAGGCGTCGTTTTTGACAGTCTGGCGGAAGCGGGCTGGCTGGCTTTCCTGCCTTTTCGTCGCCGAATTGTTCACGTTCACGGCCTTCTCCCACTTCGACGATGCTATTCACCAAGTCATCGCCCTGGCTTTTTTTGTGCCGCTGTGCATCTCAACAGGCGGCAACTCGGGCTCGCAGGCTGCCACGCTGATCACGCGGGCCATCGCGCTCGGCCAAGTCTCGCTGGCGGACTGGTGGCGAGTCTTGCGCCACGAGATAACGATGGGACTGGTATTGGGGCTGACGCTCGGGCTGATCGGTTTCGCCCGCGCGGCGCTGACGCCCGCGTCCGTGCTCGAAAACGCCAACCGCTGGGTGATGGCGCTGGTGATCGCCCAGTCGGTCGCTGCCATTTGTCTCTGGGGGACGCTGGTCGGCTCGATGCTGCCACTGGTTTTCAAGCGGCTCGGCTTCGATCCCGGATACGCGTCCAGTCCCTTCGTGGCAACGTTCGTCGATGTCACCGGCATTGTGATTTACTTCTCCATCGCGAAAGCATTCCTGCTTTAGCCGCAACGCCGGACGCGGCCGCGGCGACGTTCCTGCCTACCGCAGACGCCAGCATTGGCGCCGCGCTCGGGGCATGCACCGCCGACACCGGATTCCCCAACCCTCCCAAGTTCGCAGGCTTCAGTGGCAGGCTCAAAGCGTGTTCTTCAGAGTGAGACTGGAGAAGCGGCGTGAACTTTGCCGATAAACGAGCGGTTGTCGGATTGCGCCGGCTGCCCTCGGCGGCGTCGGCAATGGGAACCTAATCGGCAGGAAGCGACAAACCGGCAGGCTTGTGAGGTGGCCAGCAGCGGCCGGCCGATAAGAAACGCTGGGGCGAAGAATAGAAGGCGCGGCAGCCCGG
>JAJFUI010000035.1 GCA_021372555.1 Planctomycetaceae bacterium
CGGCTGACGCGTCCCTTGATCGAGTCGGCCAGACTGACTTCGACCTTCTCGCCGCGGTAGATGACGCCCTTGGTGATGCCTTGCGTGGTGCCGCAATCGTGGCAGGTGACGACGACGTTTTGAGCGACGTCGGCCAACTTACGGGTTAGGTAACCGGAGTCGGCCGTCTTGAGAGCCGTATCGGCCAAGCCCTTGCGGGCACCGTGCGTCGAGCTGAAGTATTCGAGAACGGTCAGGCCTTCGCGGAAATTGGCCTTAATTGGCGTTTCGATAATCTTGCCAGACGGCTTGGCCATTAGACCACGCATGCCGGCCAACTGACGGATTTGCTCGACACCACCGCGGGCGCCGGAGTGGGCCATCAGGAAGATCGGGTTCATGTAGCCGTCTGAGCGGTAGTCGTTCTCCAACTCCTGCATCATCTCGGTGGTGATCTGCTCGCGTGCGTGCGTCCAGGCGTCGAGCACCTGGTTGTAGCGTTCACCCTCGGTGATGATGCCGCGTTGGTAGAGCTTCAGAATCCGCATCACCACCTTCTCGGCGTTGCCGATGATCTTCGACTTGTTCGGCGGGGTGATCAGGTCGTCGGTGGCGAAGCTGAGGCCGGAGAGCGTACTCTGGCGGAAGCCGACGCGGTTGAGCGTGTCCAACAGGTCGATGGTCTTGCGGCGGCCGAGGATTTCGTAGCAGTCGGAAATGACGCCGGCCAAGTCGCTGGAACGCAGCGGCGTGTTGTAGTAGGGCATGCCATCGGGCAGCATCATGTTGAACAAGACGCGACCGACGGTGGTTTGCACGTAGCCGTTCGGCTTGACGCCGCGGTCGCCCTTGACGCGGCGGCCCTTCGGCAGACGCACGGTGATGGCGGCGTGGGTGCCGACAACGCCGAGCGAATGGGCCAGGATCACTTCGGTCCTCGAGGAGAACATCATTCCGTCGCCCTTATCGGACGGCAGCGGCGCGGTCATGTAGTAACAACCCATGACCACGTCCTGCGACGGGCTGATGATTGGCGCGCCGTTGGCAGGGCTGAAAATGTTGTTGGTCGACATCAGCAGCGTGTGGGCCTCGACCTGGGCCTCGATCGACAGCGGCAGATGGACGGCCATCTGGTCACCGTCGAAGTCGGCGTTGAAGCCCTTGCACACGAGCGGATGCAGCTTGATGGCGTTCCCTTCGACCAGGACTGGCTCGAAGCCCTGGATGCCCATGCGGTGCAGAGTCGGAGCACGATTGAGGAGCACGGGGTGATTCTGGATCACTTCTTCCAGAATGTCCCAAACCTCCTCGTCTTTCCGTTCGAGCATCTTCTTGGCGCTCTTGATGGTGTCGGCGTGGCCGAGCTCCTTCAAGCGGCGGATGATGAACGGTTGGTAGAGTTCCAACGCGATCTTTTTCGGCAGGCCGCACTGGTGCAGGCGGAGGCTGGGGCCGACGACGATCACGCTACGGGCGGAGTAGTCGACGCGCTTGCCCAACAGGTTTTCGCGGAAGCGGCCCTGCTTGCCCTTGATCATGTCGGTGAGCGACTTCAAGGGCCGGTTGCTGCTGCCTAACACGGGGCGCTTGCAGCGGTTGTTGTCGAACAGGGCGTCGACCGACTGCTGCAACATCCGCTTCTCGTTGCGGATAATGACTTCCGGCGCGTTCAAGTCGACCAGCTTCTTCAACCGGTTGTTTCGGTTGATGATGCGGCGGTAGAGGTCGTTCAGGTCGCTGGTGGCGAAGTTGCCGGAGTCCAAGAGGACCAAGGGACGGAGGTCGGGCGGGATTACGGGAATCACGTCCAGGACCATCCACTCGGGTCGATTGTCGCTGTCGCGGATCGACTCGACGATCTTCAGCCGGTTAATCAGGTCCTTCTTCTTCTGCTTGGAGTTGGTCTCGATCAACTCCGCGCGGAGATCGACGGAAAGCTTCACGAGGTCGAGGCCCACCAGAAGCTTGCGGACGGCTTCGGCGCCCATGTCGGCTTCCCAGCCGGTGGGAAACTGGAGGCGGGCGGCCCGGTACTCTTCCTCGGTCAGCAACTGGCCGAGCTTCATGGCCGTGTCGCCGGGGTTGGTGACGACGTAGTCCTGGAAGTAGACGACCTTCTCCAGGCTGGTGGTCTTCATGGCCAACAGGGCGCCCAGGCGGCTAGGCATGGCCTTGAAGAACCAGATATGGACGACGGGGGCGGCCAGTTCGATGTGGCCCATGCGCTTGCGGCGCACTCGGCTGTGGGTGATCTTAACGCCGCAACGGTCGCAGATCATGCCCTTGTACTTCATGCCGCGGTACTTGCCGCAGGAGCACTCCCAGTCCTTTTCGGGTCCGAAGATTCGCTCGCAGAACAGGCCGTCCTTCTCGGGGCGGTAGGTGCGGTAGTTGATCGTCTCGGGCTTCTTCACCTCGCCGAACGACCAGCTACGGATGTCGTGCGGCCGGGCGAGACTGATCTTCACCGAGGTATAGTCGTTAATGCGATCGTAAGTGGTTTCGCCGATGCTCACGGATAAAACTCCTTGGGGATGGAGTCGATTGTTTTCGCGATGGAATGACGAACGAATGACGAAATCTTGGTCCTAGATCGAGATCCGAATTGAACTTCGGATTTCGACCGTCGGACACCATTCGTCAGTGGTCAGTAGTGCTTCGTCATTTCTAAATGTGGGCCTTTTCTAACTGCATGTTCAACGCCAAGCCGCGGATTTCGTTGGTCAAGACGTCGAAGCTGGCCGGGGTGCCGGCTTCGAGGGTGTTTTCGCCCTTGACCATCGATTCGTAGATCTTCGTGCGGCCCTCGACGTCGTCGCTCTTGACGGTCAAGAGCTCCTGGAGGATGTAGGCTGCACCGTAGGCTTCCAACGCCCAGACTTCCATTTCCCCGAAGCGCTGACCGCCGAAGCGGGCCTTGCCGCCCAACGGCTGCTGGGTAATCAACGAGTAGGGGCCGGTCGAGCGGGCGTGGACCTTGTCGTCGACCAAGTGGTGCAACTTCAGCATGTAGATATAGCCGACCGTGCTGAGCTGCTCGAACGCCTCACCGGTGCGGCCGTCGTAAAGCTGGGCCTTGCCGTGTTCGGGCAGGCCGGCGTCCGTGAGCGCCTTGCGGATGTCGGCTTCTGACGCGCCATCGAAGATGGGCGTGACGGCTTGGAAGCCCAGTGCCGCGCCGGCCCAGCCGAGGTGGGTCTCGAGAATCTGGCCGACGTTCATACGACTCGGAACGCCCAGGGGATTCAGGAGGATCTGGATGCGGGTGCCGTCGGCCAGGAAGGGCATGTCTTCCTTGGGCAGAATCTTGGAGATCACGCCCTTGTTGCCGTGGCGACCGGCCATCTTGTCACCGACCGAAATCACTCGCTTGGCAGCCACGTAGACCTTGACCATCTGGAGGACGCCGCTGCGGAGCTCGTCGCCGCGCTTCATGGAGTTCAGCGCCCGCTCTTTGGCGTCGATGGCCGCTTCCACGGCTGGCCAGAGGTTCTTGTGGACCTTTTCCACGTCCGCCTTGCGCTGTGGACTGCGGATATCGAGCTTCTCGATATCGAACTGGCTGGCCTGCTCCGCCACGTAGCGATGCTCTTGGCCTTCGACCAACGGGTTGTTGTCCTCGTCGGTGAGCTTCTTCTTAAGCACGTCCTCGATCTGCTTGACCAGTTCGCCGAAAGCCAGGGCGATTCGCTCGTTGCCTTTCGCTTCGGCGTCTTTCAGCGCGGCCTCGAACGCCTTGCGTTCATCCTCGCTGAGACTCATGCGACGAGAGAACTTCTGCGTGCCTATGACAATGCCTTCGACGCCGGACGGGACGTCGAGCGAATCGTTTTTCACGTCTTCGCCGGCCCGACCGAAGATGGCGTGCAGCAGTTTTTCCTCGGGAGTCAACTCGGTCTTCGACTTCGGCGAAACCTTGCCGACCAGGACGTCGCCGGGGCGGACGTAGGTTCCGACGCGGACGATGCCGTTCTCATCGAGGTTGCGGAGTTGCCGCTCGCCGACGTTGGGGATGTCGCGAGTGAACTCTTCGCGGCCCAGCTTGGTTTCGCGGATCTCGATATCGAATTCTTCGATGTGGATCGAGGTGTAGGTGTCGGCCTCGACCAACTCCTCGCTGATGATGATGGCGTCCTCGAAGTTAAACCCGTCCCAGGCCATGAAGGCGGCCAGGACGTTGCGGCCGAGTGCCAGCTCGCCGTTGCGAGTGGCGGCGCCGTCGGCGATGACCTGGCCCTTCTCGATCTTGTCGCCGGGGCGGACCAACGGCTTCTGGTTCTGGCAGGTTCGCTCGTTCAGGCCGACGAACTTGCGGAGCTTGTAGACGTCCGGACCGATCTCGATATGCTCGGCGTCAACGCGAGTGACAGTGCCGCGGCGCTGGGCGCGGACCAACATGCTGGAGTTCAGGGCGGCCTCGACCTCCAGGCCGGTGCCGACCAAGGGCGGCTCGGTCACCAGGAGCGGCACCGCCTGCCGTTGCATGTTGGAGCCCATCAAGGCGCGGTTGGCGTCGTCGTGTTCAAGGAAGGGGATTAAGCCGGCCGAGACACCGACCATCTGGGCCGGGGCCACGTCGATGTACTGAACCTGGTTGACCGGGACGAGCTGGAAGTCGCCTTTGTAACGGGCGACGATCGTGTCGCCGGTCAAACGGCCGTTTTGGATGACGGCGTCGGCCGGGGCGACAATGGCGTCCTGCTCCTGGTCGGCGCGGAGCCATTCGATAGTCTCGGTCAACTGCCCGCTCTTGAGCTTCTGGTACGGGGTGACCAGGAAGCCGTATTCATCAACGCCGGCGTAGATCGCCAAGCTGGAGATCAGGCCGATGTTGGTGCCTTCAGGGGTTTCGATCGGGCAAATGCGGCCGTAGTGCGAATTGTGGACGTCGCGGACCTCGAAGCCGGCTCGCTTGCGGTTCAAACCGCCGGGGCCCAAGGCCGAGAGTCGACGCTCGTGAGTGAGCATCGACAGGGGGTTGGTTTGGTCGACGACCTGCGAAAGCTCCCCGCGGCCGAAGAAATACTCGATTGCCGCCGAGATGCTCTTGGGGTTGACCAAGCTGCGGGGCGTCATGTCTTCAAGGTCCTTCAGGCTCATCCGCTCCTGGACGGTGCGGCGGAGCTTGAGGAAGCCCTTGCGAAGCTCGTCGGAGGCCAACTCGTCGATGGTTCGCAAGCGGCGGTTACCGAGGTGATCGATATCGTCGACTTCAGCGTCCGGCTCGTTGTTGCGCAACTTCACCAAGTACTTGATAGCGGCGATCAGGTCGTCGGGGCGGAGGGTCATCTCCGTCTCGGCGATGTTCAGCCCGAGCTTACGGTTGATACGGAAGCGGCCGACGCGGCCCAAGCGGTAGCGGTTGGTGTCGTAGAACTTCTCGTGGAAGAGGGCTTTGGCCTTCTCCAACTGCGGCGGGTTGCCGGGGCGAAGCCGCTGGTAAATCCGCAGCAGCGCTTCTTCGTGGCTGGCGGTGTTGTCGTCGGCCAGGGCGTTAAGCAGCAGGGGGATTTTCGGGTCGGGCATCACCTCGACCTGCTTCAGGCCCGAGGTGCAAATCGTCTCGGCGATGTTCTTGGTGATCTT
>JAJFUI010000146.1 GCA_021372555.1 Planctomycetaceae bacterium
GAGGTGCACGGCTTGGTGCGCCGAGCGGCGCTCGAGGACCCCGCACACCGTTTCTCCCGGCTGCGGCATGTGGCCGACCGAATTCACTTCCATGCAGCCAGCTTGGAGAGCTTCCCCAGCCTGTACACCTGCATTTCGCAGGTGCAGCCGGATGAGCTGTATCACTTGGCGGCACAGAGTTTCGTGTCGTACTCGTTCGAGGACGCTTTCTCGACGTTCGACACCAACATTCAAGGCACGCACTACGTTCTGGAGGCCGTGCGTCAGAGCGCGCCGAAGTGCCGGGTCTATTTTGCCGGTTCCAGCGAGATGTTTGGCAAAGTGGTGGAAGTGCCGCAAACGGAGACGACCAAGTTCCACCCCCGATCGCCCTACGGCATCTCGAAGGTAACCGGGTTTCACATGGCGCAGAACTACCGCGAAGCGTACGGGCTGTTCGCGTGCTCTGGAATCCTTTTCAATCACGAATCGCCGCGACGCGGGTTCGAGTTCGTCACCCGGAAGATCACCTCCTATGCAGCCAAGATCAAGGCCGGGCTGGAAAAGAAGCTTCCACTAGGGAACCTCGACGCAAAGCGCGACTGGGGATATGCCAAGGACTACGTCCGCGCGATGCACTTGATGCTGCAACAGGATGCGCCGGAGGACTTCGTGGTTGCGACCGGCGAAACGCATTCGGTGAAGGACTTTTGCGAGCTGGCGTTCAAGCGGGTCGGTCTCGATTACCGCGACTATGTCACGGTGCAAGAAGAGTTCTTCCGGCCTTCCGAGGTCCAACTGCTGTTGGGCAACGCGGCAAAGGCCAAGAAGGTGCTCGGCTGGGAGCCTACGGTTCGTTTCCACGAGTTGGTGGAGATGATGGTTGACCGGGACGTGGCTTTGGTGACGGGAAAGGGATCGGCGACGTGAGGACGCCCGACGACATAAAGCCCGACGTCTTCATCGCACGCTGTCGGCCCGCATACGATGCCGTGTGCGGGCAGGATGACGGGGCGGTGCGGCGGGCGTTGCGCGACATCTGGACCGCCATGGGCGTCGATCCGGATGATCCTTTCGGCGGCTTGTTGACGCCTGGCGGCTTCGCGGTGATCAAGCCGAACTGGGTGCTGCACCGGAACGCAGCCGGTCATGGTCTGGACTGCCTGGTTACGCACTCGTGCTTGGTGTACTACATTGCGGACTGGTGTGCGAAGGCCATGAAAGGGCGGGGCCGAATCGTCATTGGCGATGCGCCCGTGCAAGGATGCAATTTCGACGCCTTGATGCAGCGAACCGGGATGTCCGATGTTGCGGCAGCCCTTCGGACCGCCTACCCGCACATTGACCTTAGCCTCGCGGATTGGCGTCTGACGCTGTGGGAAGATGGTGAGGCGGCCGGCAGCTCGCCTTGTGGTTGCGGCCGTCACAAATCGCGTGCGACGCGCGAGACCGTCAAGGAACACTACTCGGAACTCGATTGCGGCGCCGCCAGCTTCCTGGAGGAAGTCAGCGATTGCGCCGACCGGTTTCGGGTGACGATGTATCGTCCGAGCCTGATGCAAAGCCACCACCGGCCGGGCGTGCATCAATATCTGATTCGCAACGATGTCTTGGACGCGGATTTGCTCATCAATCTTCCGAAGATGAAGACGCACAAGAAGGCCGGTCTCACCGGCGCTCTCAAGAACCTGGTCGGCGTCAACGGGCACAAGGAGTACTTGCCGCACCACATCATCGGACCGTACTGCCGCGGTGGCGACGCCTACTGCCGGAATAACCGCTTTCACCAGTGGGCGGAGCAGGCCTACGACTACTGGTGGGAGAACGAACAGGAGCTTGGCGGCCTGCGGAAATGGCTCGTACAGAAAGCCTACACGGCGTTAGCCCGAGCCGGCCGACTTACCGGTGGCGGCAACATCGATCACGGCAACTGGTCGGGCAACGACACCGTGTGGCGCACGGCGCTCGACTTGAACCACTTGGTCTATTTCGGCGAGCGGAGGCCGAAACGGGTGCTCAGCGTGATTGATGGCATTGTGGCGGGAGAGGGGGACGGCCCGTTGCGGCCGACGCCGAAGCGTGCCGGTGTCATTCTGGTCGGCGAGAACCCCGCCTACGTGGACGCCGCGATTGGCCGACTGATGGGATACAACGTCGCCCGGATTCCGATTGTTCATCACGCCGTTTACGATCGCCGTTCGAAGTTCGCCGGACCTTGCTTGGAAGCGGCGCCGGTCTGCGTTACTGGCGAGACGCCGCCGCAGCGTCTTGCGTCGTCCGCGCTCGAAAGCCTGGCCTTTGTCCCGCCGGAGCATTGGGAGCGTTGTGCCATCGCATCAATACCATCAGACACCAATGGCTGACAACATGGCCAAACGACCAATCCGAATTGCTCTCGGCGTCTCCGACGAAAACGTCTGGAACGACCGCTTCGCCGCGGCGTTGGACGAAAAGCGGTCGGCCGGCTATCCGCTGAACTACGACCGCGTGAACCTGAATCGACGGGATTGGCTGGAACGACTGACGCCGTACGACGCCGTCATTTGGAAGCCCTACGGAATGGGCGTGCAGCAGTCGATCCTTGTTAAGGAAAAGGTGTACGTTCTCGAAAAACATCTCCATAAGCTGGTGATCCCGAATGTCGAGAGCACTTGGCACTTTGAGAGCAAGGTGGCTCAGAGCTACTTGTTCTCGATCGAGGGCGTGCCCACGCCGGCGACGACCGCGACGTTCGACTATGACGAGGCGCTGGAGGAACTGCGTCGGGCGACGTTTCCGCTGGTGTTCAAGCGGGGCGAGGGGGCTGGCAGCGGCAACGTGTGGCTGGTGAAGAGCCGTCGAACCGCCGAACAACTGTGGGCGAAGGCGTTCTGCAGCCAAATCTACCGTGATATGACATCGCGAGGGCACGGACGCTTCTCGATAGCAGCCCGAAGCCTCTGCAAACGCTGGTTCTGGGAATACTTCCGACAGCATTTCAGACGGGGTGATTCTCCCGGCTACTTGTATTGGCAGGAATTCGTCGCCAACAATTCGGCGGACCTCAGGATCGCCGTCATCGGTGATCGCTACGCCTATGGATTCTGGCGAAACAACCGCCCCGACGACTTTCGGGCGAGCGGCAGCGGACGGATCGACTTCGAGCGGCCGATCCCCGAAGAGTGCGTGCGTTTCTGCATGGGAATCAGCCGCCGCCTGAATTTCGACTCGATGGCCTACGACCTTCTGTTCAAAGACGGAAAGTTCGTGATCGGCGAGATATCGTACGGATACGTCGACTCGGTCCCGTACCGCGCCGCGGGACATTATGAGTTGCGCCCCGACGAGACGATCGAGTTCGTGCCGGGGCACGTGTGGCCCGAGACACTATGGGTGGAGTGGGCCCTACAGCGATGGGAAGGTCGGCGTGAGGACGCCATTGCCAAGTAATTCAATGCAGCCGACGTTGACAAACAGCCTTCAGCCAGCTCCAGTGCGGGTGACTCTACCCGTTCGCTGGTGCTTTCTGCTGTTCGTCGCCAGCAATCAGTTGGATTATGCGTTTCGCACCTCGTCGGACATGTTCGCGATCAGCAAGGGGGCCGGCATACTGTTGGCCGCTGCCACTTTGCTACAGCCGACGGTGTGTTTTGCCAAGCCGCCTAAGGCCTTTTGGTTCTTCCTAATATATTCATGCGTGTACTTTCTTAGGGGACTGGTACAACCAGTGCTAGGAGAGAACACGGTGATGACCACGCTGACGCAGCTTCAGTGTCTGCTTTTGCTGTGGATATCCTACAACGTCTTCCGTTATGGCGGGGTCCAGAACTGGGTGTTCGTTAGCCTTCTTCTATCGAACAGCGTTGTGGCGGTGTCGAGCTCGTTGGGAGTCGGCTCGTCAATGGCTGAAGGTCGCGAGACGGCGTTTGGACGCAATCAAAACGAATTGGCCTTTCTGTACGCCATTGGATTGCTGTCCGGCGTTGCCTTGCTCACCAACAAGAAGCTGCACTCGTACTGGCGTTTGCTAACGGTGCCGTTCATTCTATTGCTGTTGGCGAAAGTCGTCGCCACGGGTTCCCGCAGCGGATTGCTATGTTTCGCCATCGGCGTCGTGACGTACGGCATGTCCGTAAGAGGCATCGGTGGAAGACTCAAAGGCGTCGCGGTGGTGGGGATCATTGCGGTGTTGTTGGGCTATATGGTGCTGCGCAGTGATGTGACCCGCGAGCGATTGGAGAAGACATTTAGCACAGGCAGCGTAGCCGGGCGCGACAAGATCGCCCTTGTCACGTTCAAAATGTTTCTGGAAAAGCCAATTTTCGGATGGGGTCCGACGACGCATCTGGAGGAAGTGGCTCGGCGAGAGTGGAACTCTTACCAGCGAACTCAAATGCTCGATACCCACAATGATCTTATGTTTTCACTAACCGCGACCGGATTGGCCGGTACGGCATTTCTATTCTGGGGATTCTGGCTGTGCATTTGGGAGGGGTGGAAGGGGCGAAAGGGACGGGCTGGCCCGTTTCCATTGGCCTTCATGATGGGTGCGATGCTCATGAGCATGAGCGGCACCATGCAGCGTCGTAAACCGATTTGGATCATTAGCGCCATGGCGCTCGCCAGCGGGGCAGCAGTCTCTGCGGCCCGCGCCCCTCGGATGGCCGTGCGGCGTGCCTTCATCCCGGGGCCGAAACGGCGTCCGTTTACCCCCTAGCCAGCAATTACAACAATCGTTCCTCCGATTGGCGAACTAAACATGCGACGACCCCGTGGCGTTGAAGCGACCAGACCACGGCAAACGCCGGTCCACCGCTGCCGCCCGAGCGACGGCCGCGTCGGGACCAATCGGGAACCTTAGGAAAGGAACACTATGTCGAACTTCGTGGCCTTTCTTCCGGCGCCGGCGTCTTCACCGGCTCCTGCGACAGAGCTTGAAGCTATCGCGCGAATCTGGCAAGACGTATCCCAAATCCCGCAACCGCGGATTGAGCAGCGGGACGGCTTCGGCTTCGTCACCGGCACTTGGCGAGAGGCCGATCCCATTCAGACCTGCTTCAACGAGGATGGATGCGTTCTTGTGAAGGGACTTATCGTTGACGTTCGCAGCGACGATCCGACGGTTGCCCCGGCTCAGCTATTGCGAGAGTTCGTCGAGACGGGGCGGCTGAATCGCGACCGCTACGAGGGGGCATTTTCCGCCGTGCTCTGGGATGCACGGCGACGAAGAGGGCTGCTTGTCAACGATCTGGCGGCGATGCTCAACACGTTTTACGGCGAATTTCCGCAAGGTCTCTACGTGGGCACTCGAGCGCTGCCTATAGCTCGAGCATTGCGATTGCCGTTGGCCCCCGAGGCCGTCTGCGACTTCTTTGCCCGCGGACAGCTCATGGCCCCCGACACGATGTTCCGCGGTCTCAAACGGCTCAACGTCGGCGAGCAACTCTTCTACGAAGATGGAAGAGCCGTCGTCGATCAATACTGGCTTCCGTACTCCTCCGCGAAGTACACGACTGTCCCACAGGCGGCGGCGGCAATAGGGGAAGTGCTCGTCGATCGCGCTCGTCGCCTCACGCATGGCCGACAACCCGTGGTGTGCGATCTTACATCAGGATTCGACAGCCGTTTGTCGGTATGTTGCTGCGATCGGGCGGGCGCCGACTACGCGGTAACGGTCAATGGTGATCCGGACAGCGTCGAGGTACTAATCAGCAAACTGGTCGCCGAAACGAATCATCGGAAGTGGCTAGGCTTCTTCCCTCGCGACATGTGGACGACGCCGGTTGATGCATTGATGCGCCGCGATTTGGTTTATCGGACGGACGCGGTCTTGCCGTTTGCCAACGTATACCATCAGGCCGTAACGCGCCCGGACATGTCCCATACCTATGCGATGCATCTTTTCGGCGGCTACGGCGACTTCATTCGCTATCACCCATGGTCGCACGAGTTCTGGAACATAGGTAAACGTCGCCTCGCCGACATTCCGAAACTGATCAGATATCGATTCGTGCAGGGAGGGCTTCCGCCACAATCGCTGTTCGAGCGACAATGGTTGCCTTCCTTCTTGAACCGGCTGAGGACAAGAATTGAAGCAGTGTGCCGTCTCGGACCGGACACATTCAATACGCAGCAACTCGACGCGGTTCATGCCTGGAAAATGACGGGGCACTTTTCGGGTTACATATCAGCCGCCTGGGACTGGATGCCGTCGACGTCACCCTTGGGAGTCGCCGGATTGTTCAACGCCGCGGTGGCCACATCGTGGAAGGCGAAGTCGACGACGCGGCTCATTCGGCAAGTCATGTACGACCTGGCGCCCAACATCGCACGCATAAAAACCCAGTACGGGGGCACGGCCATGCCGCCGACGTGGAAAACGCTTCACCGAGAAGCGTTTCATTGCGCAAGGCAACTGACTCACTTGGCCGACAAAGTGGATCGAATGGCTTTCCACGGCGTACTGGGTGCGATGTTCCGAAAGAAGGACGTTCGCGCTCCGTTCCGCGTTCCGTATTTAACGCCGGAATTCCGCGCGGAAATGACGTTCGACAACCTTCGTTCGCGCCGTCTGTACCAAGAAGACGCGCTGAAGACGCTATTGAAAGCCAGTGACGATCAGTGGTATGCCAACGACGGTTTGATGCTGAAGATCGCGACGCTGGAACTGATTTGCCGGGAGATCGACTTCGAGCCGGATCGAGACTTCCTACCGAACCAGGCGGCCATCTCGTGACCGAAAGTGGCTGGCGAAGATCGACTCATTGATATAGAATGCCCGCGAAAATTGTGCATCTGATCGGCCAAATGGTCCGCGGCGGGGCCGAACGGCAGTTGCTGCATCTCGCCGAGGGGCTTCACCGCCGCGGCTGGCCGCAAGCGGTGGTGTCGTTTCGCCTGGGCGGCGCCTGGCGAGACCGATGGGAGAAAGTCGGCGTGCCGGTTTACGAAGTCCCGCAGTGCGCCTTCTCACCGTGGCGACTATGGCAGTTGTCTCGCATCCTTCGCCGTGAGCGACCGAAAGTGATTC
>JAJFUI010000083.1 GCA_021372555.1 Planctomycetaceae bacterium
GGAGTTGGACCCGACGGAAACCGGCCCTGGCCTCTCGGCTCGGTGCGCTCGGGCTGTTCTACGGCATCGAAACCGTGAATTACCTGGTCGGAGCCACCGGCGTCGACACGCGATTCCACGGTCGAGTGTCGGTGGTCGTGGCCCTCTGGGTGGCAGTCTCGATCGTCTGCCAACGGTTGCTCGAAAATCGCCGCTGGTCCTACTTGGCTCGGTACGTCTGGGGAACGCTTGACTCGGCGGCCCTGCTGACCGTGCTCCTGATCGGCCACGGCGCGACCAGCTCGCTGGTGATCGGCTATCCGCTGATTATCGTCGGCTCCGGCCTCTGGTTTCGCGTGCGGTTCGTCTGGTACATCACTCTGCTCTCGCTGCTATCCTACGGCGTCACCGTCATCGACTTCTACTATTGGCGTCCCGAACTCCACGGCCGGATGTACGTCGGCATCGACCGGCATATCATTTTCGCCGTCGGTCTGGTGGTGCTCGGCGCAGTCGTCTCCTATCTCGTCGAGCGCGTGCGGGTGCTGAGCAGTTTCTATGGCCGACCGGTGTAACGCCCTCGTAGCGCAGACTTCGAGCCTGTTGTCCTAACGCACGCAAACGATTGCGCTACAGCCGAGCTTCCAGCAGCCAGTTGTCGATAAGGCGCGTGCTGCCGATTTTCACGGCCAGAATGGCCATTGCCCGGTCCGCAATTGTCGCCACCGGCTGAAGCGTCTCGGGGTCGACCAACGCGACGTAATCAATCTGCGCGTCGGGAGCGGTACCGATCAAGTCCTTCATCTTCGCCGCAATCACAGCCGCGTCTCGCTCCCCGTCAGCCACCAGTCGACCGGCAAGCTGAAGGCTCTTCGAGAGCACCAACGCCTGCTGCCGCGCGTCCGGACTGAGGTAGCGGTTGCGAGAACTCATGGCCAGACCGTCGGCTTCGCGAACCGTCGGGCAGACATGGATCGTCGTCGGCATATTGAGATCGGCCACCATTCGCCGGATCACCACCGACTGCTGGTAATCCTTCTGGCCGAAGAAAGCCGCGTCCGGCTGGACCATGTTGAACAACTTCAAGACAATCGTCGCGACTCCGCGAAAGTGCCTCGGCCGAAATTGGCCCTCCAACGGCTCGGCGATCTCTCCTGGCTCGACCATCGTGCTGTGCCCGGCGCGGTAGACCTCCGTGCTGGCCGGCGCGAAAACAACATCCGCTCCGCAACCGGCCAACAAACCACGGTCCGCGTCGAGCGTCCGCGGGTATTTGGCGAAATCCTCGTTGGGGCCAAACTGCGTCGGGTTCACGAAAACCGAAACGACCGTGAAACCACACTCCGCCTTGGCCGTGCGGACCAGGCTCAGGTGCCCTTCGTGCAGCGCGCCCATCGTGGGCACAAGCCCAACCCTCTGGCCGCGTGCTCGCGCCGCGGCAACTTCTTTGCGGAGTTCGACAACGCTGGTGACTAGCTTCGGAAGACCGTTCACAATGCGTCTCACATTTTCCGGAGCGCCCCGGGGCAAACGCAGCTTACCCGACGGTGCACTCCAAACCCTTGGCCTATAGATTTGCCGCCAATGTTACTCCATCCCGCGCACCGCTGCCAGGGCCTCGACCAGCGCGGCCTCCGCGTCTTTGCTGCTGAGGCAAAGCACCGGACCGACGTTCGGCGCCATCGTCTGCTCGATCACCGACCGACGGATTCGATCGAGCTGCTCGACGGTCAGTCGACGCTCGCACGTTCGCCCGCGCTGCCCGACGCGCTCTAGCAAAACTTCGGCGGGCGCATCCAATCGCACTACCAGTCGAGGCCGCAACACACTCGCCGCCAAACGATTCTGCTGCTCAAGGAACGCCGGCAGTTGCGCCGAGGCTAGCCAGACGCGCGCGAACGCCGCCGATTGCTCGAACCAGAAATCGCTGACGTGCCAACGCGACGTCGGCTCGTCGAACGCCGGCTTCGCCAACAACTCGGCCCGCTGCCGCAGAAAGCGCAACTCCGTGTCCCACGCATTAGCTGCCGGTTCAGCGTAGAATGCGTCCAGTTCGGCCCAATCGGGCCGCTCGGCGATCAATCGAGCGCCAAGCGATTCCACCAGCCGCTCCGCCAAGTGCGATTTGCCAACGCCAATTCCCCCGGTGATCGCCACGTAGCGCGGCGTCCCGTTCAGGTGCTCCAGCAAGCGTGAGACTGTCCAGCGGATGGTGGGATGAAGCATCTCGCCGGCCACCTCCGCTGCCGGCTCGAGCACGAACCGGCGAAGGGCCATCCGCGGATGAGGCAAGACCAGGTCCGGCGTCTCCACAACCAAACTGTCGTAGAGCAGCAGGTCGAGATCGATCGAACGCGGTCCCCAACGTTCCGCTCGGCGACGCCCCAGTTGCTGCTCGATCTGCTGCAACCGGCCGAGCAACTCCTGCGGCGAAAGCGATGTGTCGAGCTTGGCCGCCCCGTTGAGAAACCGTGGCTGTCCCAACGGCCCGCCGACCGCCGCCGTTTCTCGCCATGTGCTGCGAGCAATGAGCCGGCAGCCTGGAATGGCGGACACCGCGTCCGTTGCCGCATCAAGCGTCGCTTGCCGCTCCCCCTGGTTGGAACCCAAACCGATCAGACAGACAGACATGATGCGGTTTGGAGGAGCAAAGCGGACCTCACGCTCGGCCCGAGGAACTGACGTGACGCTGAGCGCGATCGGTCGTCAGTCCAACCTGAACAGCCGATTGTCACGCGACTTGTGGCAGCCACAAAAACAAAAGCCTTGGGGGGGACCGTCCAGGCCGCGACGCTCGGCCGCCGACTGTCGTTCCCTGCAGTTGCCGCCCCCCAAAGCCAACACAGCGCAATTCTCCGCACAGCCGCCGATTTGTCAAGACGCCCCGCGAGTCGCCCTCTCCACACCCCGCGCTTGAGCAAACGACTCGACGCCGAAATCGTCACCGCCGTTAAAAATGACAGCCTGTCACAAATGTCGTACAATAGCGTGGAGCCTGGGACGAGCCTCAGGCAACCCCTTAGCGTCGGCCCCGCCAGAGGTCAAACGGAACAGTGGACAAGGCCATCTTCTCCATCACCTGCACGACGTGCCATGCGCGGCTCGTGGTCCGCTCCGAGGCGGCCATCGGCGCCATCTTGGAGTGTCCGCGCTGCGAGAGCATGGTCGAGATCGTTCCGCCGCCAGGCTGGAAGCCTGCCTCGGAGGCAATCGAGCAAGCACCGGCTGCCGAAGGTGGGCCGCCACCCTTGGACCATGTCGCCACCGCGCCGCAGTCGTTCGCCCTGGAGCCCACCGACTCTTTGCTAAGCGCACTGTTCGGCCGAGCGTGGGTCGCCACCGGTGTCATCGCAGCGACGCTCGTCATCGTCGCCGTCGCCCTGCGGACGCTGACCCCGAAAACCGCCGCACCGATTGCTATTCCAACAACCGCCGCCCCCAGGGTGATTGCGGAAAAAGAATCACGCCCGGTCCCCCAGCCGTCGCCAAAGGCCGCACAGCCCCCGGCGCAGGCTGCAACCGAAACGAAACGTTCCCCCGCCGCTGAAGCGGAAAGCCCCAAGCAGTCGCCACCGCCCACGGCGTCGCCTGCCCCTAGCCTCGCACGTAGCGAAAAGCGCGCCGCCGATCCGCCTCCGACCGACGCTGCGAAAGCCGTTCCGCCCAAGCCGGCCGAGCCCGACCCGCTGCCGCCGACGGCCGACGAACCCGCACAACCCGCCGCCGCGGTCGCCCAAGCAAAGCGGATGCCGCCGCCGCAAATCGATGCCGCCGCCCGACTGGCCGACCCGCTGTCGAGCATCCAACTCGTCGACCTCTCCCTGGCGGCCGCCATCGAGACGCTCGGCACGCTGGGTAGCGTGCCGACCACGCTCAACCCCGACGCCATGTGGCAGCTCGGCGTGACGCCCCAAGACAAGGTTTCTCTGCAACTCGATTCCACGAGCATCGGCAAGGCCCTCGATGAAGCCGCAAGCCAGCGAGGGCTGGCCGTGGTGGTCGAGGGCGGTCAGGTGCTGATCACCTCGCCTGCCGACTATCGTGAATCACTGCGGAAAGTGAGATACACGGTCTCCGATCTGACCGGCGACGACAAGGCGGCGATGGCGGATCTGGCGGCGTTGGTGCGAAGGGTCGTCGCCCCCGAGTCGTGGCGCGCCGCTGGCGGCCGTGGCGCCATCGAGCCCGACCAGGGCGCGCTGGTGGTGATGCAAACTGGCGAGGTTCATCAGCAGGTCCTGACCTTTTGCGAGCGGCTCCGCAACGCCCGGCAGAAACCGCTACGCAGCCGCGAGAAGGCCGAGCGGTTCACGCTCACCACCCACACAGACCAAGCTCGCGATCTGCTCGATCGGCCCGTATCGGTCAACTTCCATGAGCCGGCGCCGCTGGCCCGAATTCTGGCGTATCTCGCCGAAACAACCGGTGGCGTCATCCTAGTGGACCGCGCCGCTCTGGCGACCGCAGGCACTTGCGACCGCGTCGAAACCTCGCTCACCGTCCAAAAGCAGGGGCTCGCCCCAACGCTCACCGGACTGCTCACCCCGCTGGGACTGGCATATCGGACCGTTGGCCCGAACCTGATTCAAGTGACCACCCCCGAAGCTCTTCAGGAACTGCTGGAAATCGAGTTCTACCCGGTCAAGGCATGGCTCGATCGCGGCGTCTCGCCCGAGCGGCTGGCCGAGCGGATGAAGAGCCGAATCGCGCCATCCACCTGGAGCGACATTGGCGGGCAGGCCGACGTCTGTTTCGATCCCCCCTCGGGCTGCCTCATTGTCTTGCAGTCTCAGCCCGCCCAGGCAGCAATCCAGCGGCTGCTGGCCTCGCCGCCAGCCAAATAAGCCGCCGTCGGTCACTCTGGGCGAGACGCAGAATCTCGCCCGCCATACGGAACGCGCTTGGTTGGGCCGTCAGTTGCACCGTTGCTGGGCCGCCAGTTGTAGGGTTGTTGGGACGGCAGTTGCACTGCCGTCCCCGCTCCGTGACGCTGCCACGGCGTAGCTCGGCTGTTAGTTGGGTCGCCAGTTACACCGCTGTTGGGTCATTTGCACCGTTGTTGCGCTTGTCGTTGTTGGGACGGCAGTTGCACTGCCGTCCCCGCTCGGTGACGCCGCGACAGGACAATCGGCCCGCCTCCGCTCAAAAAATCGGTCGGCGAACCCTCCCCTTCGCCCACCCGATGCTGGCCGAACTCGCCGCCCCGTTGCTGGGGCCAGTTCCCCTTGTTCGCAACCCGGCAACCGCTTATCATAGCGAGCTTATGATAGTCCGACTTTAGGGAGAATACCGTGGGCACTGCGGCACTGGCACTCATCGGTCGATTGGCTTTGTCTGTCCAGGGCGCGGCTGCGCCAGGTGGCGGAGGCGGCGGTGGCGGTGGCCAACCCGCTGATCCATGGTCGCAAATCTTCCAGGGTCCGCTCCCCTTGCTGATCCTGCTCTTTGCCGTCTTCTACTTCATCATCATGCGTCCCCAGCGTCGCGAACAGGCACGCCGCAAGGAGATGCTGGCGAACGTCAAGAAAAACGACCGCGTCGTCACCATCGGCGGCGTTTACGGCGTGGTGAGCAACGTAGAACGCGACAAGGACGAAGTGACCATCAGGGTCGACGAAACGACAAACACCAAGCTGCGAATGACGTTGAGTTCCGTCTCCCGAGTGTTGGGCGACGGCGCGTCAGACGACAGCGAGAAAAAATAGATAACCCCTTACGCTCGAACGCCTTGAATGCCTCGCGCAAAGCGCGGCAGACGCGGAGCGTCAGGAACGTGTGTGAAGATTACTTTTCCCTTGCGCGCGGCGCGAGGAGCATAGACTGATTCAATAGGGAACCAACCGTCATGCCTTGGTCCGTTAGTTCGCTTTTTGCCCAGGCTGCCGCAACCTCGTCGGCCTCCTCCCCGCTCGAGCCCTTCGTGAACCCGGTGATCGCGCTGGCCGTCATCGTGATCTCCTTCTTCGTCGGCAGCTCGCTCGCCCGCATGCTCCGCATGCCCGACCATGGCTGGAAGATCGGCGTTTGCTTGTTCGCCGTGCTGGCGAGCTTGGCCATCCTGCTGTTCGGCCCCTCGTTGAAGCTAGGCATCGACTTGCGCGGCGGTGCGCTGTTGGTCTACGAGGTCGATCAGACCCAGCAGAAGGGTGAGCCCGTCGACATGGACAAGCTGGCCACCGCCATCACACGGCGTGTGAACCCCGGCGGACAGAAGGAAGTGACCGTCCGTAAATACGGCACCCAAGGAATCGAGATCATCGTCCCCGAGCAGGACGAGGCCGAAGTCGCCCGCATCGAGCGGATCATCAGCCAAACCGGCGAGCTCCAATTCCGCATCCTCGCCGACGCAAACGACCCGAAGGGAGACGCAAAGGCGATCATCGAAAAGGCCATGGCCGATCCCTCGAAGGTCAAAATCACCGATCGGCAAGGGAAACTGCTCGCCTGGTGGGCCCCCGTAAAGCCGGGCGAAGAAAAAAGCTTTAGCGGCCCTGGCTATGCCGGCGTCGCGCGGCGCATGCGGAAAATCGGCAACCGCGACGTGATGGAAATCCTCCTGCTCAATGACTTCTACAACGTCACCGGACAGTATCTGACTTCCGCTCGCCCATCCCAGGACCGCCAAGGACGACCCAGCGTCAACTTCAACTTCAACAACGCCGGCGGCAAGCTGTTCGGCGAGTTGACCAGCAGCCACTTGCCGGTCGAAGCGATGAACTTCACCTACAAGCTGGCCGTCGTCCTGGATAACGAACTGTACTCGGCGCCGTCGATCCAAAGCACCATTACCGATAGCGGCGAGATCACCGGCTCCTTCACGACCCAGGAAGTCAACGACTTGGTCAACGTGCTCGACGCCGGCCGCTTGCCGGCGGCCCTGACCAAGGACCCCATCAGCAAGCTCTACAGCGGTCCGACGCTGGGCCAGGACACCATCCAAACGGCCACGTTCGCAATGTATGTCTCGGCGGCCCTCGTCGTGGCGTTCATGCTCCTCTATTACCGGTTCTCTGGCATCGTCGCCAACATCGCCTTGGCGATGAACATGTTGATCCTCTTCGCGGTGATGCTCGCCTTCAGGGCCGCCTTCACCCTGACCGGTTTCGCCGGCCTCGCCCTGACGCTCGGTATGGCCGTGGACAACAACATTCTGGTGTTCGAGCGATTGCGTGAAGAACTGGACCGAGGGGCCACCGTCCGCATGGCCATTCGGAACGCCTTTCAGCACGCCGGGGCGACGATCATCGACTGCAACACCACACACTTAATCGCGGCCACGGTGCTCTACTGGCTCGGTAGCGACCAAATCCGCGGTTTCGCCATCACCATGTGGCTCGGCGTCGTCACGAGCATGTTCACCTCGGTCTTCGTGGCCCGAGTGATCTACGACGTCGCCGAAAAGCATCATTGGCTCACCAAAGTCAAGATGATGCGGTGGGTCGGTCACACCAACTTCGACTTCATGGGCTGGTTCCCCTACACCCTCACCGCCTCCATTCTCGTCTCCATCATGGCCATCGGGGCCTCCTACTGGCGCGGCGAGAATCTCTTCGACATCGACTTCACCGGCGGCGTGTCCGTCCAGGTCCTGTTCGACGCTCCGCAAAAGACCGCCGACGTGCGCGGCAAGCTTAGCAAGGTCTCTAAAGAGGACGAACTGCCCGGCTTGGCCATCAGCGACGTGCAAATGAAGAACGAGCAGAAGGGTCTGCGCTTCATGATCAACACGTCCGCGGACATGGACAAAGTCAAGCGGGTGCTCAATAAGGTCTTCGGCGACAAGCTCGCTCGCAACACCGTCTCGTTCTCGCAGCCGAAGCTGATTGCCACCGCAACGCCCGAAAAAGCCGGGCAGCCCCAAAAGCAGCAACCCAAGAAGGAAAGCCTGCCCACCGGCAAGCAATCGCGTAACGAGTTGCCAACCGATCGGATGCTCGCATTCGCCGGTGGCGATTCGTTGGCCCTGGCTCTCGCCGACCCTCCGGCCAAGCCGGCAGCCAAGGCCGCGCAACAGCCGGCGAAGCAGCAGGCGCCTGTGACCCGCGAGCCCGCCACGACTGCGACCCCCTCCGCCCAAAAGACCCCGGCGAAGGGAGCCGATGAACTGGTTGCTCCCGAATCCTTCGCGGGCGGCTCCGAGACGCTCTTGCGATTCAAGCGGCCGGTGAACCACCAGGCGGCTGTGCAGTTCGTCACGGGCGCCTTGGAAGGGATGAAGCTGGATTCTAAAACGATCGCCTTCGACCTCTCGAACCCGAAGTACGTCGAGGAAGACCGCACCGAGTTCAACGAGTGGACCTTGAAGGTGATGCTCGCGCCCGAGAAAGCCAAGGCCTTGCTCGACCATCTGCAGAAGCAGATCGCCGATGTGCCGATCTTCCCCTCGTCGAGCACGATCGGCGGCGTCGTGGCCGGCAACACCCGCTTCCTGGCCATTTGCGCGTTGGTCGCAAGCTGGATCGGTATCATCATTTACCTCTGGGTGCGGTTCCAGGCCGTGGCCTTCGGCTTCGCCGCCGTCGTGGCCTTGGTCCATGACGTCGTGGTCATGCTCGGCGCCGTTGCCATCAGCATCTACGTTGCCCCGTACTTGGGCTTTTTGCTGGTCGAGCCGGTGAAGGTCAACCTGCCTATCGTGGCCGCCTTCCTGACGATCATCGGTTACTCGGTGAACGACACGATCGTCGTGTTCGACCGAATCCGCGAGGTGCGTGGCAAGGACCCAAGCCTGACGCGGAAGATGGTCAACGACAGTACGAACCAGACCCTCAGCCGGACGTTGCTGACGTCGTTGACGGTGTTCCTGGTCGTGATCGTGCTCTACGTGGCCGCCGGCGACGCCTTGCACGGCTTCGCTTTCGCGTTGCTCGTTGGCGTCGCGACCGGAACGTACAGCTCGGTCTACATCGCCGCCCCGATCCTGCTCTGGCTGGTCGGCAAGCACCGCGAAAAGTCCGTCTAATTTCCCTTGCTCCCTCTCCCGCTTGCGGGAGAGGGGCCGGGGGTGAGGGGGCTCGAATGGTCCCTTTCTCTCCGGGACAAAGCATTCGCTGACCGCGGCGCGGTTCAGCAGGTTCCCCCGCCCAAGGCAGACGCAGCGCTCTTCGACAACCGCATCACGCCCCCGCTGACCGCCACGGTCACACCGCCGGGAAAGTGGCGGGCGCCAGACGTAGCGGAGTCCAAGGCCAGCCGGGCAAGTTCGTCCCATTTGGCCATCGTCATCGCTTGCATCGGCCAGCCTTGCCGCCGCCACACCAGCGTCATTAGCTCACGCACCAGATAAGGCGGCTCCGCGGCCAACGCCTCAGTCGCGATTTCGGTCCCGCATGGATCGGCCGCCGTAACGCTGCGGTCGAACAGCTCATCAACCAGCCGGTCGATGACCTCGGTCGCCTCGCCGGCAAGCGCGCTCAGCCGCAACAACGCGTTGACGACCTCCGGGTTGTAGCCCGACTGCAGTCGCGGCAGCAGCCCCAGCCGGATGCGGTTCCGGGTGAATCGCCGATCGCGGTTGCTGGGGTCGCTCAAAAATGGCTGGCCGATCGCTTCCAGATACGCCTGCAACTCTGCATGCCGCACACCCAACAACGGGCGGATCAACGTCGCATGGCCCAGCCGCCGCGCCCGCGACATGCCGCCCAGCCCTCGGACGCCGGTCCCTCGGATAATCCGATGCAGCACGGTCTCTGCCTGATCGTCAGCCGTATGGGCCGTAGCGACGAATCGCGCCCCTAGCCGCCCAGCGGTCTCTTCCAGAAACCGATACCTCGCGTGCCGCGCAGTCGCCTCAATCCCCTCCCCAGCTTCACACGCCAGCCGACCGACGTCCGCCCGCCCCACCTCGCACGGCACTCCGAGCCTGTCGCACAGCTCGACGACGAATCGCTCGTCCGCATCGGCCTCCGGCCGCAATTGGTGATTGAGATGCGCGGCCCAGAGCCGACCAGCGCCGCCAGATTTGAGCGCCACCATCGCCCGGAACAGGGCAACGCTGTCAGATCCGCCCGACAACGCCACCACGACCGTCAGGTCGGCCCACTCGGCCGGCGGCCACGACTGCGACAGCGCTTTTTCAAACGAATGGGACATCCGGCGGGGTCAAACGATCAGAGTTCCGGCTAACGCTCCAGCGGCGAGTACCGCCGGTGGCGTTGGCCTGTAATTTGTTATGGCCTCTCGGCCCCGCCAATGCCACCCCTCCGCCAGGCTGCGATCGTTCGCCACGCCGACCGCCAGCCCGCGACGGTACCGCAAAGTCGCCCTGTGCAGTTTGGGCAGCCGGTTACGCCGGCCAAGCCGACCGATCATGACGAATTGCGGGGCGCCGCCTAGCGATCCGTTGCGTACGTCGCCGTTCCGCCACGCCCGTTGGTTGCAGTTTCGCGGCGCTCTGGTAAGATTGTCTTAAGTGACAAAAAAGTGTCTTCGGTGGGCGTACGCCGCCCGGCCGGAGTCGACCAACAGCATACTGAGTGTTCTTGGCTAGCGTATTAGGCGGCAAGAACCATCCGATGTACAGGGCTACGATGATTGACCTGCTTGTGATCATCATCCGGTGGTTGATCGAGCCTCGACGGGGCGGAGCATGCCCCAGCCGCCGCTCGACATCCCCAGCGTGGGTGGCTTTCGAGCCGCGCTGGACCAACCTCCGTTTTTGTAACTCCTTGCCCGGCTTCGGTTGGATGACGATGCAGCTTGAACCGGTTCCTTGTGTGTCCGCAACGGCCATCGCGGCGGCAACGCCGCAGGTCTGCTCAGCGCGCCTTTGTTTCCCGCCCGACGGTGGTGGGCTGCATTGCGCGCCGCCGGGCTAGCCCGCGCACACAAGACCGCCGGGGCGAACAACCTTCCCCCCCGGCGCCAGCACTCAGTCTCTGCTGATTCGATCGACTCTCTGTCGGTGCGCGGCTCCCGCCGATTCGTCGGAGGAGCATTGCATGTTTATCTTTGCCGACTTATCCGTAACCGAGGCGTTCGGCGCTGTTGTCTTGGTCGTTGCCGCGTTCGCCGCGTCCTTCGTACTCATCAAGGTCCTGGACCGTCTGCGTCTCCGCGACGCCGAGACCGAGGCCCGCGAGATCGTCCGCAAGAGCCAGATGGAGGTCGAGAACCGCCGTCGCGAGGCCGAGCTTCAAATCAAGGAAATGACTCTTCAGCAGCAGGCGGAGAGCGAGAAGGAGCTGCGCCGCACCCGTGGTGAATTGCATGAGCGCGAGCGGTTGCTCGACAAACGCCAAGACGCCCTGGAGGAACAGGCCGAGGCCGTTCGCAAACAGGAAAAAATCGTCGAGGCCAGCCAGCGAAAGCTGACCGAGCGCATCCAGGAGGCGAACCGCCGCAAGGACGAGCTTACCAAGCTATTGGACCTGCAACGGCAGACCTTGCACGAACTGAGCGGCCTGAACCAGCAGGAGGCGACCCAGCGGCTGTTGGAGCTGCTCGACGGCCAACTCCAGAAGGAGACCGGCGCGGTCATCATGGCCCATGAAAACCGCCTGACCGAAGTCTGCGAGCGAAAGACTCGCGAGATGCTCCTTTCTTCGCTCCAGCGGTACGCCGCGCCGCACACCGCCGAGAACACCACCAGCACCGTCGGCATCCCCAACGACGAAATGAAGGGCCGCATTATCGGCCGCGAAGGGCGAAACATCCGCGCCTTCGAAAAAGCCACCGGCGTCGACGTTATCATCGACGACACGCCCGGCGTCGTGATCGTCAGCGCCTTCGACACCATCCGGCGAGAAGTGGCACGCCTGTCGCTCGAAAAACTGATCGCCGACGGACGCATTCACCCAACGCGGATCGAGGAGATTGTGGCCGGCACGCAACGCGAGCTGGAACGCCACATCCAAAAGCTCGGCGAGCAGGCCTGCATGGAAGCCGACGTCCACGGACTGCACGAGCGGTTGGTCAATCTGCTCGGCCGCCTCCAATTCCGCACCAGCTACAGCCAGAATGTCTTGCGGCACAGCATCGAGGTCGCGTTCCTGGCCGGCATGATGGCCGACGAAATCGACTATGATCCCAAGCTCGCCCGGCGTTGCGGCCTGCTTCACGACATCGGCAAGGCCGCCGATCATGAAGCCGAAGGCGGCCATCCGAAAATCGGCGCCGACCTGCTCAAGCGATACGGCGAGCGCCCCGAGGTTATCCACGCCGCGATGGGCCATCACGACGAACTCCGTCTCGAAAACCCGTACACCGTCTTGGTCGCGGCCGCCGACGCCTGCAGCGCCTCTCGCCCCGGCGCACGTCGCGAAACGCTCGAACGCTACGTAAAGCGGATGGAGGAATTGGAATCGATCGCCGGAAAGTTCCCCGGCGTCGAGCAAGCCTACGCCATCCAGGCTGGCCGTGAAGTGCGGGTGATCGTCAGCGCGAAGGAAACGACCGACGAAATCGCGGCAAAAATCTGTCACGACATTGCCACCGCCTACGAGCAGCAGTTGACCTACCCCGGCGAGATCAAAGTCACCGTCCTTCGGGAAATCCGCCACATAGAAATGGCAAGGTAGCCCTCCCGCTGCCCATTACCCCACTACCTCCATGCGTATCCTGCTGATCGGCGACATCGTGGGCAAGCCTGGCCGGCACATCTGCCAGCAGGCGATTCATACATTGCGCACGCAAGAGAACTTGGACTTGGTGGTCGCCAACGCCGAGAACGCCGCCGGCGGATCGGGCCTGACGCCCGAAATCTACCACGAACTGCTGGCGGCCGGCGTCGATGGCATTACCCTCGGCGACCACGCGTTCCGCCGCCGTGAAATCTTCCCCATCCTTCAGAGCGAGCGGAAGATTGTCCGTGCGGCGAACTATCCAGCCACCGCCCCCGGCCACGACCACATGATCCTCCGCACCCGGCAGCAGGTCAGCGTCGCAGTGATGACGCTGGTGGGCCGGGTGTTCATGCCGCCGGTCGATTGCCCCTTCCAGGCCGCCGACCGCGTGCTCGGCTCGCTCCCCTCGGACATCCGCGTCTTCCTGGTCGACTTCCATGCCGAGGCCACCAGCGACAAGCAACTGATGGGCCGGCACCTCGACGGCCGCGCCAGCGCGGTGCTCGGCACCCACACCCACGTCCCCACGGCCGATGAGCGGATCCTGCCCCGCGGCACTGCCTTCCAGTGCGACGTCGGCATGACCGGCCCTCACGAAAGTATCCTCGGCCGGCGAATCGAGCGGGTGATGGAGACGACACGGACGTTCCGTCCCACGCACTACGAAGTCGCCACGGACGACGTGCGGCTGAACGGTTCCATCGTCGACATCGATCCGCAGACGGGACGTGCCACCGCGATCCAGCGAATCTGCGTTGATCCGGCGTGCAACCGACTCTAGCCCGCGTTTTCCACTAGAGCGTACGTGGGGCGAGCAAACCGACACGCCAGTCCGGATCGGTCCAGCACCTCGTTCGACTCACTGCCCGACCGGTTGCAGCGCGCCGTCGGCCAGCAACACCTTTTTCCGGCCGACCGACAAGAAGTCGATCGTCGCTTCGCGGCCTACCCCATTACCGCTCAGGGCGACAATCCGGCCCAAGCCAAACTCGGCGTGGACAACCAACAGGCCCTGGCAAAATGCGTCGGTTTCCGCCGGCGGAGCTGACCCGCCATTGGCCAGCGCCGCGGCCGTAGTCAAATGGATCTTCTTAGCCAGCCCCGCGACGGTTTCCCGTTTTTCCGCCGGCTCAGGCGTCGGAACATCGCACCACTCGTCGTGCCCGCCATCGCAATCCTCGAAGATCTCCACATCGACGTGCTGCTCTTCGAACGTCTCCGTGCCGCCGGACTTCAGCTCCATCTCCTCCCGTGGAAGCTCCATCAGGAACGAACTCGGGATCGTCAGCTTTCGCTGGCCGCGGAAGTCGCGATACCGGGCCGTGCTGATTTGAAGCTCCTGCTGGGCGCGGGTAATACCGACGAACATCAGCCGCCGCTCTTCTTCCAGTTGCTCCGGATGCTCCTGGCTTCGCTCGTGCGGCAGCAGCCCTTCTTCGACGGCCATCAGAAACACCACCGGAAACTCCAACCCCTTCGACGCGTGCAAGGTCATCAGCGTCACGCGATCCGCTTCGGCCTCCCACGCGTCGGTGTCGTTCACCAGGCACGTCTCTTCCAGGAAAGCCTCAATTCCGCCGGCCTCGCCCCGTCGCTCGTCGAAATCCCGCGCAACGGTCAGCAACTCCTCGATGTTCGCCAGCCGCTGCAAGTCCTCCTCGTCTTCGGAGTCTTTCAACTGCTTCTGATAGCCCGTTTCGCTTAAGACCAGGCCCACGATCTCTTCGACCGGCTGCTGCACCGCCGCGGCGAGCCGATCGAACAGCGCGACGAATTGCGCCAGTTGTCCGGCCGGGCGGCGTCCCAGCGAAGGAATGTCGCGCGCCTGCCTCGCTGCTTCCAACATCGTAAGCCCATGCTGCGCGGCGTAATCCGATACTCGGCCAATCGTCGTTCGCCCAATCCCGCGAGGCGGCGTGTTGATGATCCGCAGCAGCGCGATCTCGTCGTGCGGATTGCAGATCAGGTGCAGATAGGCCAGGACATCCTTGATTTCCTTGCGATCGAAGAACTCCAGCCCGTTGACCAGTTGGTAGGGGATGCCCTGGTCGCGAAAGGCGAACTCCAAGGCCCGGCTCAGTGCGTTGACGCGGTAAAACACCGCGAAATCCCGCGGCCTCCGACGGCCCGCCCGGACCTCCGTGGCGATCTGGGCGGCAATCCCCTCGGCCTCGTCCTTCTGCGTCGCGTAGGTCACCAGCCGCACCGGAGCCCCGGGGCTGTTGTACGTGAATAGGTCCTTTTGCTTTCGAAGCTTGTTGTGCGCAATCAATCGGGCGGCGACCTGCAAGATCCGCTGCGTGCTGCGATAATTCTGCTCCAAACGCACCACGTGGACCGCCGGGTAGTCCCGCTCGAACTCCAGGATGTTGTTCAGATTCGCGCCCCGCCAGCCGTAGATCGATTGGTCCGGATCGCCAGTGACGGCCAAGTTCGGATAATCGACCGACAACGCCCTGGCGATCGCATACTGCGCCAAGTTGGTGTCCTGATACTCGTCGACCAGCACAAACCGGTATCGCTCGTCCAACGCGGCTCGGACCTCCGGGTTCTCGCGCAGAAGCGTAGCCACGTGCAGCAGCAGATCGTCAAAGTCGGCGGCGTTCGAAGAAGCCAACTGCTTCTGGTAGGCCGGATACGCCTGCTGGATCACGTTCCCCAAAGCGTGACCGAGACGCGGCTGATACTTGTCGGACAGAATCAGGTTGTTCTTTGCCCAACTGATTCCCTTGGCAATGGATTCGGGCGTGAAGCGGTCGGCCGGGATCGGCAGCCGACCGAGCGCCTGCCGCAAGGCTCGCAGACTGTCGTCGGTGTCGTAGATTGTGAAGTTCTCACGCAGACCGACCAGCGAGGCATATTTTCGCAGCAGTCGCGCGCAGAAGCGATGAAAGGTGCCCACCCAGACGGAAGGATCGCCGGCGAGCCGTTCGATTCGCCCGGCCATCTCGTCGGCGGCCTTGTTCGTAAAGGTCAACGCCAGCACTTCACGTCCCGGCACCCCTTGCGACAGCAGCCAGGCGACGCGATGCGTCACCACGCGCGTCTTGCCACTGCCAGGGCCGGCCAAAATCAGCAGCGGGCCCTCGAAGTGCGTGACCGCCTCGCGCTGCGCATCCGTAAGTCCTTCAAGCAACATGAGCGTAGTATAACGGCTCGCGGCCATCAGGTCACGGGCGGGACCGGTCGCCCCCGGAGCCGCTCAGCATCGCCCCGTGTTTTCGAAGGAACGTCGGCGTCTCGGACGCGTGGCACGTTCACGCAGAACCCTTCGGCAGAACAAAGTGGAACGTGGTCCCCTTGCCAACAACCGAATCGAGCCAGATCCGTCCACGGTGGCGCTCGACAATCTTTTGGCAGATCGCCAGCCCGATCCCGGACCCAGGATAGGCGTGCCCGTTTAACCGCCGAAAAGTTTGAAAGACCTGCTCGTAGTGTTCCGCGGCAATCCCAATGCCGTTGTCTTCCACGGAAAATCGCCAGTCGTCGCTCTCGGGTGCGGCCGCGACGCGCACTCGCGGCGGCTCGTCCCCATGAAACTTGATCGCGTTTCCCAACAAGTTTTGGAAGAGCTGCACCAACTGTGTCTGGTCGCCCACCACGGTCGGCATCGTCTCCACGATCACTTTCGCGCCGTGTTCGCGAATCATTCCTTCCAGATTCGCCGTTGCCTCGACAACAACATCCTCAACATCGACTTGCCGCAGCGGCTCTTGCGCAAGCCCCGCCCGAGAATACGCCAAGATGTCATCAATCAGCCGGTTCATCCGCGCGGCGCCGCCAATGATCTGTTGCAGATAATCGTGGGCCGTAGCGTCCAACTGGGCGTCATACTCGTCGGCGATGACTTGGCAATAGCCGGACACCGTCAGCAACGGCGAACGCAGATCGTGCGCCACGATCGAGGCGAACGTTTCCAACTCTCGATTGCTCCGGGCGAGTTCCGCCGTCCGCGCCTCGACGGCCCTCTCCAACTCCAACGCGTACCGGCCGACCCTTTCATGGCACGCTCGGTGCACGTTGCGGAGCAGTTCGCTCCGGTCGCTGAGCTTCTCAAGGTAGGCAAAAGCGCCCAGGTTGAGCGCCTCCTTCACCGAGTCGTATGTCGCGGCGCCCGTGTAAATGATCACGCGAACGTAATCGTCGAAGCTCCGAATGCGTTCCAGAAGCTGCGTGCCCGTCAGATCGGGCAGGCGATAGTCCACCACCGCAACATCGAAGTCCCGTTGCCGAACGTGCTCGAGAGCCTCGCCAGCCGACCCGCAACCAATCACCTGGAAGCCTTCCGCCTGAAGCAGCTCGCATAGCACTAGCAACTCGGCCGGATTGTCCTCGACGACCAGCACATGCGAAAAGCGATCTTCAGCCATCCTGTGTCCTCCCGGCAATTGTCGGCCGACCAGCTTCCCAATTTTCGGACTGCGTGTCCAGGTCAGTGGCCGTGGATAACCGCTTTCCGACATCGGGTCTTCACGTATTGCGATTTTCCGCAACCGACGCTGACTTAGAAGGCGAGGAGTCGTTCGCGCCAAGCCGCTGGCTCGCCCACTCGATGACGTAGTAGAAAACCGGCGTCAGGAAGACTCCGAACAGCGTGACACCCAGCATGCCGGCGAAGACCGCCACCCCCAGCGTCCGCCGCATCTCGGCCCCGGCGCCCACCGCGAGCGCCAAGGGAACTACTCCGATGATGAACGCCAAGGATGTCATGATGATGGGCCGCAGTCGCAGCTTGCAGGCAGCCAACGTCGCCTCACGCACCGACTGCCCGGCCTCCCGCTGATTCTTGGCGAACTCGACAATAAGAATCGCGTTCTTGCAGGCCAGCCCGACCAGCACCACGAATCCAACCTGCGTGAAAATGTTGATGTCCATCCGTGCCAGAGCCACACCGGCGATCGAAAACAGCAGGCACATCGGCACCACCAGAATCACCGCCAGCGGCAACGACCAACTTTCGTACTGCGCCGCTAGCACCAGGAACACCAAAATGACGGCCAGCAGGAATACCCACATCGCCGTGTTGCCGGTCTCGATCTGAAGCAGCGCTAACTCAGTCCACTCCGTCTTCATGCCGCGCAACAGGTTTTGATTGGCGACCGTTTGCATCAGGCCGATCGCCTCACCGGAGCTGACTCCCGGGGCCGGCTCGCCGTTGATCGGCGCCGAAGGGTACATGTTGTACCGCTGGATCAGCACGGGGCCACTAATCTCCCGCACCGTGGCCAGCGAGCCCAGCGGCACCATCGTACCGGTCGCGTTCCGAACCTTGAACTGCTTCAGATCCTCGATCCGCCTGCGGTAGTCCGCGTCAGCCTGAACGTTGACTTGCCAGGTCCGGCCAAACCGATTGAAGTCGTTGACATAGAGCGAGCCCAAAAAGACCTGGAGCGTGTTGAAGATGTCGGTCAGTGAAATGCCCATCGACTTCGCCTGGTCGCGATCGATGTCCAGCGAGAGCCACGGCGTATCGGCGCGGAAACTGGAGAACAGGCCCGTCAAGCGACTAATGTCCCGTCCGCGGTCGATGATCTTTTCGCCGACCTGCTGCAAGGTGGTCAGCCCATTGTCGCCGCGATCTTCCAGAATGATCTTAAAGCCGCTGGCGGTTCCCAGACCTTCCACCGGCGGAGCGCCGAAGATATGAATCAAACCGCCCTGAATTTCGGACTGAAATTCTCGTTCCAGATGCCGCGCGATCACGTCTGCCGTAAGCCCCTTCCCGGCTCGCTCGTGGAAGTCCTGGAGCATGACGTACATGGCCCCGAAGTTCGGCGCGTTAGCGCCCAGCAGGATCGATTGCCCGGCGATCGAAACCGTGTGATCAACGCCCAAGCGAGCGCGATCTCGCAAAGCGATGTCCTCGATACGCCGCATAACCCGTTGCGTTCGCTCCAGCGAGGCGGCGTCTGGCAGTTGCACGTTGACGAGCAGATACCCCTTGTCCTGCATCGGGATGAATCCGGAAGGCGACGCCAGGAAGCCCCAGCACGTCACCCCAAGCAATCCGGCGTAAACAAGCAGCACCAGCACGCTGACGCGCAGCGTCATGCCCACCGCGAGAGTGTACGCATTCGTCGTGCGGTCGAATCCCACGTTGAACAGATGGAAGCCGCGGCCCAACATGGCGTTCAGTGGCCGCGCGAGCCATCGCCCGGCAATCGCGCCAACCGCCACCGCCACGGCGGCGCAAAGCCACCAGGCAATCTCCGTCATGGGGTAGCTGCGCTCGGCCGCAACCGCGCCGGCGAGCCACTGCAAGGGGCTTAGCACCAGGCCCGGCAACCACAGTTCCAGCCACGGCAGCAACCACACGTAGCCCGCCCAGCCGCCCAGCAGGGCATAAACTGCCAGCGGCAACACCTCGTATCGCCCCTTCTCGCGCGGCCGCAAGAGCACGGCAGCCAGCGCCGGGCTCAGCGTCAGCGAGTTGAACGCCGAGATCACCGTCGATGTCGCGATCGTCAACGCGAACTGGCGGAAAAACTGCCCGGTGATGCCGCTAATAAACGCGCACGGCAGGAACACGGCCGCCAGCACAAGTCCGACCGCAATCACCGGCCCCGAAACCTGGCTCATGGCCTTGATGCTCGCGTCCCGAGGGCTTAGCCCATGCTCGATGTGATATTCGACCGCTTCCACCACGACGATGGCGTCATCGACGACGATGCCGATGGCCAACACAAGCCCGAACAGCGTCAGGTTATTAAGGCTGAACCCCATCGCTGCCATAACCGCGAACGTCCCGATGATGGCCACCGGCACGGCCACCAACGGAATGACCGCCGACCGCCAATTCTGCAAAAAGAGCAGCATCACCAGCGCCACCAGCAAAACGGCGTCCATCAACGTCCGCCGAACCTCAACCACGGACTCCGAAATAAAGGGCGTCGTGTCGTAGACGATCGAGTAATCCAAGTCTTCCGGAAAACTCCGCTTCAGCTCGCGCATTTTGTCCTTGACCAACCCCGCGACCTTCAACGCATTCGAGCCTGGCAGTTGGTAGATGCTCAACGCCACGGACGGCCGACCGTCGAGCGTGCAGCTCTGGTCGTAATCCTGAGCGCCCAGTTCGATGCGCGCGACATCGCGCATGCGAACAACCCGGCCCGTTGTGTCGGTTTTCAAGATCATGTTGGCGAACTGCTCGGGATCGGCCAGCCGGCCCAGCGTCGTCATCGTAAACTGGAAAACCTGCCCCTTCGGCACCGGCGGCTGGCCGATTTGCCCGGCCGCCACCTGGGCGTTCTGCTGCGTGACGGCCGCAACAACGTCGCTTGCCGTGAGATTGCGCGACGCCATTTTGTCCGGATCGAGCCACAGCCGCATACTGTAGTCGCGCTGGCCCAAGTACGTGATGTCGCCCACGCCCGTGAGCCTGGCCAATTCGTCGCGCAACTGGATCGTGGCGTAGTTGCTCAAATAGAGATTGTCGCGCGTGCCCTTGGGCGAGTACAGATTGACGATCATCAGCACGTTCGGCGACTTCTTCTTCACCGTGACGCCCTTGCGGTTCACTAGTTCAGGCAAGATCGGCTGAGCCATCGCCACCCGGTTCTGCACCAGCACCTGCGCCATGTTCAGGTCGACGCCGAGCTTGAACGTCACCGTCAGCGTGTACGTGCCGTCGTTCGTACATTGCGACGACATATAGAGCATGCCCTCGACGCCGTTGACCTGCTGCTCGATCGGAGCCGCCACCGTGTCGGCCACGACCTTCGCATCCGCGCCGGGATAGGAAGCCGAGACTTCAACCGTCGGCGGGGCAATCTCCGGATACTGCGCCACAGGCAGCGTCCACATGGCAATCCCGCCCGCCAGCGTGATGATGATCGACAGCACCGAGGCGAAGATCGGCCGATGGATGAAAAATCGCGAAAACACGGTTCGTCCTCACTTCGAAGTGTCGCTATTGTCGCCCGATCCATTCTTCGTGAACCGGCGCCGCCCAGCCGTGGTCAGCAGCCGCAACAGGCTGACAATAAACCCTAATGCGAACACCTGCAGCGTAATGAATCTGACCCATCGCATGGGCCGCGAGTCAAAGCCGCGGGTGGTGCCCAGCCAATCGATGACGTTGAAGAAAACTGGCGTCAGAAAAATACCAAACAGGGTGACCCCCAACATGCCGCTAAACACGGCCAGCCCAAGCGTCCGCCGCATCTCGGCCCCCGCCCCCTGCGCGATCAAAAGCGGCACCACGCCGAGGATGAAGGCCAGCGACGTCATAATGATCGGCCGCAGCCGCAGTTGGCAAGCCTCCATCGCCGCCTCGCGACGCGGGACGCCCGCCTCGCGCTGCCGTCGTGCGAACTCGACGATCAAAATCGCGTTCTTGCTCGCCAAGCCGACCAGCACCACGAAACCGATCTGGGTGAAAATGTTGACGTCCGATCGCCCTACCATCACGCCGACGATCGCACTCAACAGGCACATCGGCACTACCAGAATCACCGCCATCGGCAACGACCAGCTCTCATACTGCGCCGCCAGCACCAGGAACACCATCACGACGGCCAACGCAAAGATCCACATCGCCGTGTTGCCGGCCTGCAACTGCAAGTACGCCATCTCCGTCCATTCGTAGCTCATCGACGATGGCAACTGCGCGTCGGCCAGGCCTTGCATCAGGTCGATCGCCTGCCGAGAACTGACGCCTGGCCCGGCATTGCCGTTGATGGCTGCCGCCGGATACATGTTGTACCGGGTGAGAATGAATGGCCCATTAATCTCGCGCACATCCGCCAGCGCGCCGATCGGCACCATCGTGCCGTCTTGATTGCGGACCTTCAGTCGCTTTACGTCGTCCACTTGATTGCGGAACGGGGCGTCCGCCTGGACGACGACCTGCCAGGTGCGGCCGAAGCGGTTGAAGTCGTTGACGTAAAGCGAGCCCAGATAGACCTGCAGGGTGTTGAACGCGTCCGCCAGCGGCACGTCCATCGTCATGCACTGCTCGCGATTGAGGTTGACGTAAAGCTGCGGCGCGTTCGCGCGGAAAACACTGAACAGCCCCAGAAGCAACGGCGTCGGCCGCGGCGGCGTTCGCAGCGCGTTTCCCGTCGCGACGAGTTTGTCCGTCTGCTCCTGCAAAGCCTTCACCCCGGCGTCGCGGCGGTCTTCGATGACGAACTTGAAACCGCCGGACCGGCCAATGCCGCGAATCGGCGGCGGTGGCAGCACGCTGACCTTCGCTTCGAGCATCTCGGCCTCGCACTGCTGCCGCAACGCGGCGGCGATTTCATCGCTGCCCAAGCCCGCTTGATGCCGCTCCGCAAAATCGTCGAGAATAAGAATGATCTGACCGAAGTTCGACCCGGAAGCGCCAAGCCCGAACGCCGAGCCCGCGATCGCCATGGTGTGCTTGACGCCCTTCAAATGCGCGGCGATTTGCTGCGCCCGATCCACCGCCGCGCGCGTCCGCTCGATCGACGCGGCATCCGGCAACTGCACCACCGCGTACAGAAAGCCCATGTCCTGCGCCGGGACAAACCCCTTCGGCGCGAGGTTGAAACACCGGTACGTGACGAACAACATCCCGCCATAAACAATCAACACGATCACGCTGATTCGCAGAAGGCCGCCAACAACGCGGGTGTAGCCGCGGGTGCCCGCCGCGAAGCCCGCGTTGAAGGCGTGAAACGCCTTGCGGAGCCACACGCTGCCGCGCCGAGCGATCAGCCATCCGACCACCGCCGCAAGCGCCGTCGCCACGATGACCGCGATCCACCAAATCGCCGCCGGCGTTTGTGGCGGCGCGTTGTCAACTTGCCCTGCCTCCGCGCCCGCCCGCACCAGCGACCAGCATCTGGCGAGCCACCTGGCGAGTGACGGGACGAGCCATAGATACCCGAAGAAACCGCCGATCAGCGGAAAAGCGATCCTGGGCAACGGCTCGTGCGTCTCCCGATCGCGCGGCCGAAGCAATAGCGCCGACAACGCCGGACTCAGCGTCAGCGAATTGAACGCCGAGATGATCGTCGATGCCGCAATCGTCAGCGCGAATTGCCGGAAGAATTGCCCCGTCAATCCGCTGATGAACGCGCACGGCACGAACACCGCACTCAAGACCAAGCCCACGGCGATCACCGGCCCCGACACCTGGCTCATCGCCTTGATCGTGGCCTCCCGCGGCGCGAGCCCCTGCTCGATGTGATGCTCCACGGCCTCCACGACCACGATGGCGTCGTCCACCACGATGCCAATCGCCAGCACGAGACCAAAAAGCGTCAGCGTGTTTAGACTGAACCCGAATCCCAACAGCACGGCGAAGGTCCCGACGATCGCCACCGGCACGGCGACCAGTGGAATGATCGCGGATCGCCAGTTCTGCAAGAACAACAGCACAACGAACGCCACCAGCAGCACGGCGTCGCGGAGTGCCTTCAACACCTCGTCCTTGCACTCACGCGTGTAAGGCGTCGTATCGAAAAAGATGGCGTACTTCAGGTCCTCCGGAAAATCCACCGCCAGTTCGTCCATCTTCGCCCGAACGCGCTCCGCCACATCCAAGGCGTTGGCATCCGGCAACTGGATGATGAACAGCCCCGCCGACGGGTAGCCGTCCAGCTTGCAACTGACGTCCTGGTTCCGCGCCCCCATTTCTACTCGGCCGACGTCCCGGAGCCGCGTCATTCGCCCGTCCGCGCCCGTCCGAATAACGATGTCCGCAAATTGCTCCGGCTTCTCAAGACGCCCTAGCGTGGCCAGCGTAATCTGCGTTTCCTGTCCCCGTCGGACCGGCTCCTGACCGATGCTGCCCGAGGCAACCTGTACGTTCTGCTCGCGGATCGAATTGACGATGTCGCCGGCGGTGAGACGTCGCGCGGCCAGCTTGTCCGGATCCAGCCAGATCCGCATGCTGTAGTCGCGTTGCCCCATCACGTTGATGTCGCTGACGCCGGGCACTCGCAGCATTTCATCCCGAAGCCGAAGCACGGCGTAGTTGCTCAGGTAAAGTTGGTCGTACCTCCCATGTGGCGAGTAGATGTTGACCGACATCAACATGTCCGGCGACATCTTGCGCGTAATCACCCCGGTCCGCTTCAGCACGTCCGGCAGCATCGGCAGCGCCAGATTCACCCTGTTCTGCACAAGCACCTGCGCAAGGTTCAGATCGATGCCGTGCCGAAACGTCACACTCAGGCTGTACGTCCCGTCGTTCGCCGACTGGGACTCCATGTAGATCATGCCCTCGACGCCGTTCACCTGCTGCTCGATGGGCGCCGCAACGCTCTGCGCAACCACCTCCGCACTCGCCCCAGGGTACGTGCAGCGGACAAACACCGTCGGCGGCGTCACCGGCGGATACTGAGTCAACGGGAGCTGATAGTAAGCAATTCCGCCGCCAAGCACGATGACCACCGAGAGCACGGTGGCGAAGATCGGCCGGTCAATGAAGAATCGCGAAAACATGCTTGGTAATCGTCGCGGACGCGAATCGCGGCTCGTGCGAGATTCGTCGCGAGCGGCCGCCGGGACCATCGCGACCGGTGTCAGCAGTCTCTCATCCGGCCTTGGTTGGTGACGGGGCGGCCGTCTGTTTCGTCGTCTCGGCCATCTGCGGCTGCACCGTGATGCCAGGCCGAACCCGTTGCAGCCCATCGACAATCACGCGATCGTCTTCCGTCAGGCCGCTCGTGATTACCCGAAGCTTCCCTTGGAGTGACCCAATCTCGACGCGCCGGTATTTCACCTGATTCTTGTCGTTGACAACGTAGAGGAACCGCTGCCCCTGATCCGATCCCAAGGCCTCCTCCGGCGCCAGCAGAGCTTGATGCGGTCCGCCAACGGGCAGGCGAATGCGGGCAAACATACCTGGCGACAGAATGCGCTTCGGGTTCGGAAAGACGCCTCGCAGGCGAAGCGTGCCGGTCATCTGGTCCAAACGGTTGTCCGCAAAATCGATCAGCCCCTCGTGCGGATAGCCTTCCTCGTCCGCCAGACCCAGATAGATCGGCACCTTGGCCTGCCGCGCAGACTGGAGCTTTCCCGAGCGCACCATGCGGCGCAATTGGAGCAACGTTCGCTCGTCAAGGTCGAAGTACGCGTAGATCGGATCGAGCGTCACGATGGTCGTTAGCGGCGTCTGATCCGCCTGCACCATGTTGCCCGGATCGATCAACTGCCTGCTGACGCGCCCGTCGCACGGCGCGTAGACCCTCGTCCAAGCCAGATTGAGTTTCGCAAGATCAAGCGCCGCCTGAGCCGTCTGCACGGCCGCCTCCGCTTCCTTGTGATCCCCCGCAATCTGATCATAGTCGCCTTGGGCGATCGAACGCGTCGGCAACAACTCCTGGGCACGCTTGAGATCCTTGCTCAACCGCTCCAGATGCGCCCTGGCCTGGGTCAACGCGGCCTCCGCACGGTCTTTCTCCGCCTGATACGTCCGGGGATCGATCTCGAACAGCAGCTCCCCCTTCTTGACCTCCGTGCCTTCCTTGTTGGGCACGCTGTCCTTGAGCCCCTCGATCAGATAGCCGCTCACCCGCGCCCGGATCTCCACCGACATCATCGCCTCGGTGTGGCCGGTAAAGTCCTCATAGTCAGTAACCGTGCGAACGACCGGACGCGCGACCCGAACCTCGGGCGCAGCGATCTCCGCCCGCGGCGCCACACTGCCGCCCGGCCTTGTGCATCCCGCAATCAGCACGGCCAAGCCCGCAACCGCTACTCCCCAAAAAACCAGTCGTCGACGCATACAGCTAGCTCACAGCAAATTGTTTAGTTGGCTCTATGATTAATGTACGTAAAGTATCTTCGGTCGGCAAGCCATAGCGGCAAAACGCCAATCAGGTACACTATTCTAGGCCGTTGCACCCTTCCGCGGAGCGATCATGCAGCACGAAATCGATCTCTGGCACATGCAACGCGCGGTGCAACTTGCCACCCAAGGAGAGGGGGCCGTCGAGCCGAATCCCATGGTCGGTTGCGTCGTCGCCCGCGACGCCGAGATCATCGGCGAGGGCTACCACCGCCGATTCGGCGGGCCGCACGCCGAGGTTGAAGCCCTCAAAATCGCCGGCCAGCGCGCAGCCGGAGCCACGGCCTACGTCACCCTCGAACCGTGCTGCCACCAGGGAAAAACGCCCCCCTGCACCCGGGCGCTGCTGGCGGCCGGCATTCGCCGCGTCGTCGTCGCCCTGCAAGACCCATTCCCCGAGGTCAGCGGCGGCGGAATCGCCGAACTCCGTGCTGCCGGCCTGACAGTCGAGACAGGCTTGCTTGCCGCCGACGTCCGCCAACTGATCGCGCCGTACTTGAAACTCGTGGAAACCGGCCGCCCGTGGATCATCGCCAAGTGGGCAATGACGCTCGATGGCAAGATCGCCACACGCAGCGGCGCCAGCCGGTGGATCTCGGGGCCGGAGTCCCGGGCGATCGTTCACAAGCTGCGCGGTCGAGTCGATGCAGTCCTGGTCGGCCGCCAGACGGCCGTCCGCGACGATCCGCTCCTTACCGCCCGACCATCAGGCCTCCGCACCGCGCTGCGAATCGTGCTGGACACGCACGCCGCGCTGAGCAGCGAGAGCCAATTGATCCGGACGGCAAACGACGTCCCGGTCCTAGTGGCCGTCGGCGAAGAGTCGTCTCCCCTCGAGCGTTTGCGACTCAAGAATCTCGGGTGCGAGGTTCTGGTCTGCCCCGGCGAGACTCACGCCGATCGCCTGGACAGCCTGCTGGCCGAACTCGGCCGAAGACGCCTGACCAATATCCTGGTCGAAGGTGGCAGCCGCGTGCTTGGCTGCATGCTCGACGCCCGGACGCTCGATGAGGTCCACGTCTTTGTCGCCCCCAAGCTCGTCGGCGGGGCCGCTGCGCCTAGCCCGATTGCCGGCGCAGGAATCGGCGAGATGACCGCGGCCCTGCAACTCGACCAGCCTGAGGTCCGGCAAGTCGACGGCGACACCTACATCAGGGCCCGATGCTCTGCGGGTTCTTCGCAAGGAAGTCCCGCGGACCGCGAGTCGTGTAATAGGGATAGGTGATCGCAGCAGACGCCGGTCCGGTGTCGGCGGGGGCATTGCCCGCGCGGCACCGATCGCGGCACAGCTTGCATCCCCGGCCGCCGCACGCCCGGCATGGCCCCACTTGCTCGGGATCGTAGTTGCCAACGCTGGCATTGTTGGGGCAATCGGTCGCCTCGACCGACTCGCCTCCGCACTTCCACGCACGGCGGCCGTGCCCGACGCAGCCTGTAAGCCCCACCAGGACCACGACCGTGAGTACCAAAAAGATTGCGCGTTTCATGTCGCCAGATTCCTTGTATTCGCTTGAGGGCGGGTACACTGTTGGGTCGGGACGCGGGAAAGTCCCGCCCGCCTTCATGAGACATCGGCCCCACAACCGCTAGAGTCCAGAAATTCGGCAGAACCGCTTCCTCCCGCAGGACGCGCACAACCCGCACCCCACACCCTAGGCAAAATAGCCCGACTTTGCCGCCGATCTTCGTTTCCCGCCCTCCCCGCGATCGCCCCCTCAGCATCGCTTGACCACCCACCTTAGCGAGAATATGATGGAGGCGACAAATAGGACACGCGCCGCCCGGGCGGCTAGGAGCTCTCTTAGGATGACGATGACCGCATACCGGCACTTGGAAGTCTCTCAGGTCGGCGACGTGAGCGTCGTCCGTTTCTTGGATCGCAAGATCGTCGAGGACGTCAATATCCAGGAACTTGGCCAGGAAATGTTCCGCCTCGTCGAGGCCGACGGCCGCGAACGGCTGTTGTTGGACTTCTCCACCGTCGATTTCCTTTCCAGCGCCGCATTGGGCAAGCTCATTACCCTAGACAAGAAAATGAAGGCTCACGGCGGCGCACTCAAACTGGCCGGCATCCGGCCAGAAATCTACGAAGTATTTGCCATTACCAAGCTCAATCGCTTGTTCGATATCCGTAGAGACGAGGCTGAGGCACTCGCGGCGTTCTAAACATGCCCACGTCCAACCAAAACTGGACCTGGCAGTGCGACCGGGTGATTGCCAACGATGCCGTGTTGGGGCGACGGCTCTTGGACGATCTCCTCGGCCAGCTCGAAACTCTACACTGGAGCCGTCGCGAAATCTTCGGCGTCCATCTGGCGGTCGACGAAGCCCTCGTAAACGCCATCCACCACGGCAACGCTGACGACACCGCCAAGCGTGTCCAGTTCTCCGCCCGCGTTTGCCCCACCAAGGTCCACATCGAGATCGTCGATGAGGGCCCAGGTTTCGATCCCGACCGCCTGCCCGATCCCACCGCCCCCGAGCGGCTCGGCTGTCCCGGCGGCCGCGGTGTCCTTCTCATGCGGGCGTTCATGTCCCACGTCGAGTTCCGCGATCGCGGCAGCCGCGTCGTGCTCGAAAAAGAACGCTCGATGTAATCGCCGCCATCGAACCCAACGTGCCCCCGTCCGCCTGAATAATGACCCGTGACGCTGCCAGTCCCCGCCACTGTCCATGAGGACGGTGACTCTATATTCGGCGCCGCTCGCCATCGCGCTGCAGATGTCGCAGAATGAGTAGCCCTCGGGGGGTTGTAATCGCCCCGGCGTCTGCTACGCTAGGCCGTAATTGGTGTCAGCAAAAAGGGGCAATGCCCCTTGCTGCATCGCTTGCGTCGCCGAACATCGTCTCAAGTTCCAGGGGGTGCATCCATGCGTCGTCGTTCACCGATTATCGTCGAAGTCGTCGGTCTGTTCCTTTCCGTCGCCGGTTTGGCCTCGGCCGCGCCGTCCTATATCGTGACCGACTTGGGATCGCTGGGCGATGCGAGGAGCGACAGCCACGGCCGGGCGATCAATAACAGCGGCCAGGTCGTCGGTTACTACCTCAGCACCAATGGCAACTACCGGCCGTTCCTCTATACTGGCAACGGCCCCATGCAAGACCTCGGCACGCTTCCCGGCGATGCTGGCGGCGGCGCCTACGGCATCAACACCAGCGGCCAGATCGCCGGCTACTCCAACAGCGGACTCAACGACCACGCCACCCTTCGCGGCAGCAGCGGTTCGATGCAGCAGCTTCCGACCAGCGGAATCAGCCGGGCCGCAGACGTCAACGACAACGGCCAGGTCGTCGGCTACGGCGGCATCGGCTATCACCACGCCTTTTTCTACGACGGCGCTCAAGTCAACGACTTGGGCACCTTCGGTGGCGACCAGAGCCAAGCCAATCAGATCAACAACAGCGGCCAGATCGTCGGAGCGGCCGACCTTGCCGACCACACCACACACGCTTTTCTATCCAACAACGGCGGACCGCTCCGGGACCTTGGCACACTCGGCGGATTTTCCAGCTCCGCGCTGGCAATCAACGAGGCAGGCACGATCGTCGGCGCTTCCTACACCAGCAGCGGATACCAACACGCCTTCATCTGTACTGGCAACGGCCCCATGGTCGACTTGACACTCGGCACCGCTTTTGTCAATTGCCACAGCACGGCCAATGGGATCAACAATAAAGGACAAATCGTCGGCGGAATTGGCGGCGGCGCGGCCTTTATTTACAGCGACGGCGTCATGACCGACTTGTCAACGCTCATCGACCCGGCCTGCGGATGGTATCTGGAGACCGCCTACGCCATCAACGACAACGGGCAGATTCTTTGCGACGCCATCTACGACTACGGTGTCCGTCAGCAGCACGCCCTGCTATTGACGCCCATCAACACTCCCGAGCCGTCCACATTGGTTCTGGTCGGCGTCGGTGCGGTCAGCCTACTGGCCTGCACTTGGCGACGGCGGCGCGTGTAACGGCCGGCGCGTCCCCCGTGCCGGAATCGCCTACCACGCGGTGGACGCTCGACGCGAGGCCATTGCCCGAGCCTGGATTGGCTCGCGCGCCGGCCACACTCTGCTGGAGGACATGCTCGACGTCGATTCGCTCCTGCACCTGTCGAAATGGGGACCGCAACTGGAGTACAAGAGACGCGGCGTCTGGCTGATTGTTGCGTGCCTTGCACCCGCGATAGCATGCGCGATCTTGTTGCTCGCAATGCTCGATATGAACCTAAAGCATTGCCGAGCGGGGCCGGTGTTTCAGTGCGATGGTGACAATCTTAGGCTCTGGTACTACGGTTGGCCCATCATTATCGGAGAGTGCCCAGAGTGCCGGCACCGCCGGGTCACCAATATAGGCGAGGGCGCGAGCGGCGTGCAGAACCGGGATACGGTCCTAGTGCGAGCATGGGCCGTCCCATCGGAAGCTCTCGTCCAGAAGCATCTTCTCGTAATACTCGACCGACTTGAGCTTGCCGCGGTAGATCGGACTTGGCCACATGGGTGCTCGCTTCGTAGCGGGGGCCGGCTGGCGACTACATCAACTGATGCCTATCGGCCTCCGCCCAGTAAGCAAGCAATGTAACCTAGCACTGCCGCAACGGCACAGAATAATGTTACTCGGCGCCAACGGCCCTTTTTTAAGTTTGTTGCGGTGAGTACGAGGCTGGTCGCTCCGAGGATTCCAAGAATGTCTCCGGCTATCACACTGCGGGCGCTAGCGGCCGGTAACGTCCCCTCGACGAGCACTCTAACCGCCAACGCAAAGTGACAACTGAATGCGAGCAAGGACGCGAGAGCAAATATAGCCAACAACGCGGCAAAGACGACTCGCCACCGGAATTGCGTTTTGCACGGCACGGCAGTCTTCACCCCCGTTTCACGCGAGTTCGAATCGACGTTGTGATGCAAGCCGGTGGCTCCGAAGTCCGATTCTTTATCGATGCTCACTCACTTTGGCGTGACATCATTTTGAGCCCTGACGGCCCCACAACTCGATGCAACAAGTCGGCAATGCCTCATGGAGAGCCGCGAGCCCTTTGTCGGTGATGCGCGTGTCTCCGAGGTCTAAATGCTTAAGGTGGCCCAATCCGTGAAAGTGAACAACACTGCTATCATCGATGCCATTGCTAAAGAGCCCCAGGGACTTTAAGCTTCCAAGTCGCCTGAGATGTACCAGCCCCGATCCAGTGAGCTTTGGGCTCCTCAGATCGAGACTCTCCAATCGATTTAGGCGTTCCAGGTGCACTAGTGCCGAGTCCGTTAACTGCGCGCTATGCAGGTACAGACTCCCCAGTCGGTGCAAGTTTGCCAGTTGGTTCAACCCGGAGTCAGTGACTGCGGTGCCGAATAGCTGGACTAGCTCAAGCTTCTGGCACTTATCTATGTTTTGCAGCCCGCGATCAGTCACCCCGGTCCCTTGAAGCACAAGCGCCTCCAGCCCAGGCAGCCCATGCAAATGCTTCAACTGCCCGTCGTCGTCTAAAATAGCCCCTGCAGCAGTGGTAAAGAAATCGTCGCCCAAGAGACTTCGCAACCAAGCTGGCCCGGGTATGGTTGAGTCGGGGTGTGACTTACTCGGTTCGTGTGCGTAGTATACCGCTCCACCAAGTTTCCGAATCGCTGCGACAGCGTCCCGCTGCGCTACTGCCTGCCGCATCTTCACTGTGAACCAACT
>JAJFUI010000105.1 GCA_021372555.1 Planctomycetaceae bacterium
TGTTGGTCCCTCCGTTTCCTCTGTTTTCTCCTGTTCAATTCTTTACGACTCATCACGCAGAGCGTGATGAGTACTATAGGGTTATTCTCGCGTCGAGCCAATCCGCATGATCGAGGACGTCGGCGCTGTCGGCGTAATCGACCACGAGTTCCAATCGCTTCGCACCGGTGATGTCGACCGAAACCGGCACGGGCGGATCGCCGCCGCGGACAATCGGGCTCGTAAACTTCTCGCGTCCATCGACCAGCACGCGGAACCGCACGCTGCCACCGCCGGCGGTCGAATCGTCGATGGCGACCAGTGCATCGAAGCGTCTCGCCGCACCAAGTGCCCTCACCCCCTGCCCCTCTCCCAATGGGCGAGGGGAGGCTGGCGCCGCCCTCACCCCCGGCCCCTGTCCCACAAGCGGGCCAGCGGAGGATTGTATCTCGGCTGCCGTCACCGGCGCGCTCTTCCCAAGCGGCCGAGGGGAGACTTTGTAGACCAGCCGAGCCGCGCTGTGGACGCCGAGACCCTTGAGGTACAAGCGGCCGCCGGCGCGGAGGTGGCTGCCGGTCACGTTTCGGTCGGTACGATAGGGCCAGGCGAGAGCCACAAACGGCGTTTGTTGGTACTCGATCGGTTTCAGGTCGGAGAGATAGACCACGCGGCCGCCCAGGGGCTGCAGAAAGACCAGGTCACGGCGCGAAGCGACAAACGACTGGCCGGCGGCGGTGATGGTCATCCGGTCGTCGTCGATGATGAGCCGCGTGGCAAGCAGGCGGCTGCCGTCGCCGAGGCCGGCCCACGCGCGCATGAGGCCGCGATCGGCGGTCGCGGCCGCCGTTTCATCACCGGGCGCGGCCAACGATCGCGGCTTTGTATTCGAGATGCGAAGCGACGGGTTAAAGCTGATGGCCGTGATGCGGTCGGTCTTGATCTCGATCGGTTCGGCGTGGGTTCGCAATCGCACGGTTTCGTCGGCGATGCCGGTGAGCAGGCCCGTCAGTTCGTCGCCGTTGAGGAGAATGATGCAGTCGGACGTGGCGGCTGCCCTCACCCCTTGCCCTTTTCCCGCCAACGCTGGCTTGACGATGTTATCGACGAGCATGTCGCGCCGCTGCGGGTCGGTCGGTGGGCGGAAGACGACGCCGGCCATCGCTTCCACAGGAATTTTCACGCGGCCAAACACGTCGCTGTCGATGGTCACACGCTCTTGATCGGCTGCAAAAAGCTCGCCGGCAATCAAGCTGCCGTCAGCCAGCACGAGCGTGCCTCCCCTGCCCTGCTCCGCGCAGCGTCCCCAGCGCACAAGATCGCCCGCCGCAATCGTCCGCTTTTCCTGCGGGCCAAACGTGATTTGCCACGTGGCGGCGACAGCAGCAATATCCGCCCGAAACGGCTCGCCATTGATCGGCACCGCCAACCCGGAGTCGCCAAGAGTTGTCGAGCTTATAAAGAGCACTAGGAAACACGTCAGCGCAAAACCGCGAAGGATGGCACTCGCCTCACGACTTCTTGTCTCCCCTTTGCGCCTTTGCGTCTTTGCGCGAAACGTTGTCCGTTCGCTCATACGATTACCCTCGTTGCTCCCGCCGACGCGGTCGGCAGCCTTTTCTTCCGACTCCTGATCTTGCGGTCGGAATTCGGCTCTCGGCTCTCAACCCTCGACTCTGGACTTCTCTCCGTCACCGCTGGAAGATCGGCAGATAATTGTTCGGAATCTGGAGGATGTTGCAGGCCATCGCGGTTGCGCAGTGGCTGCCCTCCTGTTCAGCATCCCACGAGCCGCCGTCTC
>JAJFUI010000144.1 GCA_021372555.1 Planctomycetaceae bacterium
ATTAGGGCGGCGGCCAGCCGCTTTGTGGGGCGGATCGATCAGCGACCTCCGGCCTTTTCGGCATTAAAGATCGCGGGACGCCGGGCGTACAAGCTGGCTCGTGCAGGGCAAACGCCGGAACTTGCGATGCGGCCGATCGAGATCTATTCCATCGAGGTAGAAGCATACGACTATCCGCAACTGATCTTGGAAGTCGCCTGCGGCAGCGGCACCTACATCCGCTCGCTGGGCCGCGATCTGGCCGAGTCGTTGGGCACCGCGGCGGTAATGTCGGCCCTGGTGCGAACCGCCATCGGCAGCTTTCGCATTGAGGACGCCGTCGAGCCCCAACAACTCACCACCGAGAACTGGCTCGGGTTGATCCAACCTCCGCTTCGAGCCATCGAGCTACTCCCTCGCATGCAACTTTCGGCCGATGACGCCCGGCGGATCCGCAACGGCTTGCCGATCAATGTGGGTCAGGTTGTCAATTTGGCAAGCGAATCCTGGCAGGTTGACAACCTGCCCCACAAGGAAATCGCGGCGATCGGCCCCGACGGGCAACTCGTGGCGATCCTGACCTGCGGCGATCCAGGTCAACTGCGAGTCTTGCGGGGCCTGCCGGCGGACTAGCTCGTGAGCCGTTGCCGCAACCAAGCCACAAGCGCTTCGGCGCGACGTCGGTCGCTCCACCGCACGAGTGTCTGCGGCCGACTGATTGCATTTTCGTCGGTGAACACCATGGTTGGGCAGTACGCGCTAAAGAATCCGTCCTGCGATCCAGGAAGCCCTTCGGAGCGAACTTCGAGCGACGTCAACTCATGCAGCGACATCGCCACCTTGCGTTTGCGTCCCCAGCCCCGCGGCAAAGAGACAGTCCCCTTAATAGTGTCGATCACCAAGTCATATCCACCTCGGCTTTGTCTCCATTTGACTCCGAGATACACCAGGAGGGCGCTCGTAAGAACCACCGACCAAACGCGATACATCAGCCAAAGCGGCGCTCTCCCGTCGAATAGAACGGCGATTGCGAAAATCGCGGCGAATGCGGCGCCGGCCACGACCACACCGGCGAGCAAGAGCGCCGGCACTTGCGGAAGGCGCACTCTGACCGAGATGCCGTCATCCCAGCATTTCGCTCCAACGCCTCGACAGGGGAAGAGGCGACCTAATGCCTTCCGGCCGACAAAGGCCAACATGCCGACAGCGATTAGATTGAACGGTAGCATGAACATCGCATAGAACAAGTCGGACCCATTCAGGCCCGGAGAAAGCAACGAACAGCCGGGGTCTTTGGCATCGTAATGAACGACAACCTTCCGACCCAAGGGATGTTCTCTTACGATCCACTGTGCGCGGTTGTCGGTCGACTCGCATTCTCCGAAACGGTATCGGTCACCGTGGTATTCTTTGCCGGCTACGCGATACTTGTACCGAAGCTCGGCACTGCTATACGTCGTCATTCCACCGTGTCGCGAGTCGCTGCACTGGCGCTGTCGAAGCGTGCTGCCGATAATGACGCCATCGGTCGCTCGGTAGTGCAGAGTACGCAGCTGCCGGTAGACAGGCCAGACGAAGAGGCAGTCGAAGACCAGGGTCAGCGTCAACCACGCCAGGCCGAACAGCGTGATCGCACCGACCGGGCCAATGTTCTTGAAAGGCCAGCTCAAGGTGTTTGACGTTGAGGCCAATCGACTGCTCCAGAAAGCTGATGATCGCCGCTTGAGTAGAGCTTCGTCCCTATTCTCAGGTTCCCCAATCGCGGGCATAGCGGAAGTCGCGATCCATGGTGCGGAGGGAGAGCTTGGCAATCACGGGCATGCGGCGCTTGTAGTGGTTGCGGCGGATCAGCGTGGCGATGCGGTCGATCAGCTCGGGGGCGAAGCCGGCTTTGACGAGCTCCGCGCGGCGCCAGCGGCGATCGACCAGCAGGACCATCAGCCGGTCGGCGTCGGCATAGCTAAAACCGAGCTCGCCTTCGTCGGTCTGACCAACCCAAAGATCGCCGGTGGGCTGCTTGGCGAGAATTGTCGCGGGCACGCCCAGGTGCTGGGCCAACGGGCGAAGCTGGGTCTTGTAAAGGTCGCCGATCGGGTTAATGGCCGACGCCATGTCACCATACTGGGTGCCGTAGCCTAGAAGCAATTCGCTCTTGTTGCTGGTGCCGACCACGAGGGCCCCGAACGCGGCGCTCTGGTCATAGAGCACGGTCATCCGCTCTCGGGCGCACTTGTTGGCGAGCCGAAGCTGCGAAGCTTCGCCCGCCCGCGCGAAGTAGGCATCGACCTGGTCGGTGATTGGCAGATCGATGGTGCGAACACCGGAGCACTCGACCACCGCTTGGCTATCTCGACGCGTGGACTCGCTGCTGGTTTTGTACGGCAAGGTGACGGCCAGGACGTTTTCCGGCCCCAGCGCCCGGGCGCAGAGGAACGTCACGACGCTCGAATCCAAGCCTCCGGAGAGACCGACGACCGCCCGCTCGAACTTCGCCCGGCGAATCTCGGCCTGGATAAACCGGGAGAGTATCTCCGTGACGAGTTCGGGGTTGATCTTCAGATACTGGTCGGCAAGGGCGGCGGTGTTCATGTTCGGGTTGCGGAACAATCTCCCTCTCCGTTTTGGAGACGGGCCGGGGGCAGGGCAATGAGCCAAGCAGCCCTCACCCTAGCCCTTTCCCAAAGGGAGAGGGGACCAGTCTATTCGTATCGTTTGCGGCGGATGCGGTTGAACTCTTCGATGGTCACCAGCAAGCGCTCGTCGCGGCCCAAGGGCGTGATCAGACGTTGGCGGCGAAGCTCCAGCGAGTCGAACGCGGCCAAAGTCAACGACGGATCGAGCATGGGCGCCTGGGCGATCGTGCGGCCGTCGGGCCCGACGGCGATGCTGCCGCCCCAGAAGCACAATCCATCCTCGAAACCGACGCGATTGACGACGATGACGGTAGCGCCGAGCAGTTGGGAGAACGCCTTGCTGAGTTGTTCGTAGGTCTCGGAGATGCGAACGTTGGGCCCCTCGACGCCGCGAACGGGCGAATCGGACGGACAAATGAGCAGGTCGATCTCTTCGGCCTGCATGACGGCTGCGGCAGAGAGATGCCAAAAATCCTCGCAGAGCAGGATTCCCACGCGGCCAAACCGAGCGGTCTCGAAGGCGACGAATCGCTCACCGGCGGCAAAGTAACGCTGCTCGTCGAACAGGCCGTAGGTGGGCAGGTAGACCTTGCGATGGACATGCACGACGCGGCCGCCTTCGGCCCAAAGGGCGACGTTGTAGAAACGATGCCGTGGGGATTCTTCGATGAGGCCAACGACGATGGCCATTGGCCCCGCCGCGTCGATCAACTGGCGGACTTCCGGCCCGTCCGGCGAGAGCGCCAAGTCGGGCACCATGTCGCGAACGAAGTAGCCCGTCAGCGATAGCTCGGGGAAGACGATCAGGTCCGCGTGTTGTCGCCGGGCCGCCTCGATCTGTTCGAGGTGCAGCGCCAGGTTGCGAGGGACGTCGCCCAGGGCCGGCGCGATCTGGGCAAGTGCCACTCGGCGTCCGGCCCCGTCATCAGTCATCGAAACGTTGCGTTCCATATGAACCACGACCGTTGGTCACGGCTACTAGTATGTCATTTACCAGGCAACTTGATGCCCAGTTCGCGGAGTTGCTTGTCGTCAACCTGCCCGGGAGCGCCGGTCATCAGGTCGGTTGCCCGCTGGGTCTTGGGGAAAGCGATGACGTCGCGGATGCTGTCCAGGCCGGCGAAGAGCATCACCAAGCGATCGACGCCCAGCGCAATGCCGCCATGGGGCGGCGCGCCGTACTGCAAGGCGTCCAACAGGAATCCAAATCGCTCGCGAGCCTTGGCTGCGTCAATTCCGAGCAAACCGAAGACCTGCTGCTGAAGCTCCTGGTCGTGGATACGAATGGTGCCGCCGCCCGCCTCGTAGCCGTTGATCACCAGGTCGTAGGCCTGAGCGCGGCATGCCTGCGGGTCGGTCTCCAACAGTTTCCGATCTTGCGGCCGCGGGGCGGTGAAGGGGTGGTGCATCGCGGTCCAGCCGCCTTCCTCCGTGTCCGGGGCGAACATCGGGAATTCGACGATCCACGAGAAGTTCATCGTCGCGGGGTCGTACAGCTTCAGCTCCGCGCCGAGCCGCTTTCGCAGTCCGTAAAGCGCCTTGCAGGTAGTCTCGAACTTGTCGGCCACGAGGAGCAACAAGTCGCCAGGCGCGGCCTCCATCCGGCGGCCAATCTCGGCCAACAATTCCGGGGCGAAGTTCTTGGCGCTCGGCGACGCCAGCTTTCCGTCGGATTCGACCTTGAAGAATACGAGGCCCTTGGCACCAAAGTTCTCGACGATGTAGGCGGTCAGTTCGTCGATGCCCTTGCGCGAGTAGCGATCCGCTGCGCCCTTGGCATTGATGCCGCGCACGCGACCGCCAGCCTCAACCGCGCCGCGGAACACTTTGAACTCAGCCTTGGCAGCGAGGTCGCTCACGTCGATCAGTTCCATGCCGAAACGCAGATCGGGGGCGTCGTGGCCGAAGCGGTTCATCGCCTCGTCGTAGGACATCCGCGGCAATGGCAGCTTGATCTCAAGGCCAAGAACGTCCTTCGCCAGCCGCGCTACCAGGCCATCGATGATGCCGATGATGTCCTCGGCATTGATGAACGACATCTCGACGTCCATCTGCGTGAACTCGGGCTGCCGGTCCGCCCGCAGGTCTTCGTCGCGGAAGCAACGGGCAACCTGGACATAGCGATCGTAGCCGGCGACCATCAGGATTTGCTTGTAAAGCTGCGGCGATTGAGGCAACGCATAGAACGTGCCGGGCTGAACTCGGCTCGGCACGAGATAGTCGCGGGCGCCCTCGGGCGTGCTGCGGCCGAGCATCGGCGTCTCGACCTCCACAAAGCCAAGTGCGTCGAAGTAGTCTCGCATCATCTTCACCATGCGATGACGCAGCAGCACCGTTCGCTGCATCTCGGGCCGGCGAAGATCGATGTAGCGATGCTTGAGCCGGAGGTCTTCGCCGGGCAACTCCTTGGCGCTGGGCTGGAAGGGCGGCGTCAGGGCCTTGTTCAGTATTTCCAAGTGTTCAGCGCGGACCTCGACGGCGCCGGTGTCGAGCTTTGGGTTCACCGTGCCCTCTGGCCGCGGGGCGACCTTGCCACGGACCAGGACGACGAACTCCGATCGCAGGGCACAGGCCGCGTCGACCAGTTCCTTGCCGCCTTCGGGAGCGAAGACGACCTGCGTCTTGCCGTAGCGGTCTCGTAGGTCAACAAACAGGACGCCGCCGAAGTCGCGGTACATATCGACCCAGCCACACAGGGTCACTTCCTGCCCGACATTGTCCAAACGCAGTTCACCGCAAGTATGGGTCCGCAACAACGTAGCACCCCACTGGGAGGGTTTTCATGAGAGAGTGGAATCGCACAATTCTACTTCTCAAAACAGCTCGCGCGAAGAGCGATAGGCGCATCCGTGATCGGCTTGCGCGGAGCCTGAGCGATGGGCGGAGCAGCCTAAGGCGAGGTTTCTCGCGGTTTACCCTTCTGCGAAGTCGGGACGCCAACTGGCGTCGCGGGGGGCGCTTTTTCAGAAACGCGCACCTGCAACCGCCGCAGTTGATCTGCCGTCAGGATGCGACGCACGCTGTTGATCAGCGGCTCGGTCGACGCCGCGTCGGCGCTCTCGCTTGGCTCGCCGGCGGACAAGGACTTCAGCAAGACAACGATCTCGCGCTGTTGCTGGGGCGAGATAGACAAATCCCGCACCGTCCGCCAATCAGTGAGGGCCTGTAAATCCACGAGGCGAAGCTGCCACTTGTCCATCGGAGGAGCAACCCACGGTCGCGAACGGTTGCTCGTCGACGGTGTCGGTTGCGTGAACGGGCGAGCTTCGGGAACGGGCTGTTTGAGCGTTGGCTGGCCGATCCAGGGCTGCGCGTGCCTAGCCCCCTGTCTTGGCATCGTGTTGAGCAGCACGGGCACGCCCACGATGGCAACCGCCAGCATGAGCCCAAGCACGATTGAAACCAACTGAGCGATGTCGATGGACGGTGCGAGAATGGCGAGCACTTGTCGAAACACGTTCGGACCGCTGTCGGCCACCATGGGCAACTCGCGAATCCGTTCGAGCCCCAACGCAACTTCGCCGTCCGGCTGTTCGACCCGCGCGACGCGCAGCTCGAACCATCCGGAATCTGTTCGAAGCTGGACAACGTCGCCTTGATTGACTTCGAGCGGCTCGCAGGTCCGAACGCCGAAGCCCCCTGCGGACTCGTCGGTGATCTGAACGTCGCAACTCTTTTCGCCGACGACGAGACGGGCCAGCAGCGCGTCCGCGGCGGGAAACCGATAGCTGCCGCGTCGGTCAGAGCTGTGCTCTTCGGAGATCGGTTCTGGCGATTCGGAGGGAGGCATCGGTCTCGGCAGTTCGTCGAGTGTTGCAGGTTATATGTTCAAACATACTATGCGCCATCGCCGATTGACGACCCACTTTGCCCCCCAGATGGAGCGCGAGGGCACCTTGCGACGCTCCCTTATTGCTGCGACCGGAAATTGTAGTCTGCGAGCATGGTCATTGCGCGCCCATCGGGGGCGGCGCAAAGCCAGAACGGGCCCCTCCGAAGCCCCCTCGCTGCTGGACGAGCGGGGCATTTTCCTCCTGCACCGCGTGATGCCGGCAAAGGCATGCGACTTGCATCGCTGCGTTTCGGCAATCGGAAGCAAGTCGGTGAAAAGCCGCGACCGGCAAGTTCTCCGACATCACCACGATGCTCGCGCATCGTCGCCCAGGAGGAACGCTCATGGCCATTCCAACCGTGCTGGCCGATCGTGAACCGGACGTGAAAGAAGTGCATGTGCTGTGGATGACCAGCGGGCTGTCCTGCGACGGCGACACGATCTCGACCACGAACGCCTCGTTGCCGAGTATCGAAGACGTCGTAATGGGCAACATCCCCGGTTTGCCAAAAGTATCGCTACACAATCCCGTCCTGGCCTACGAGGCCGGCGAGGAGTTGATGCAGTTTTGGTATGACGCCGAACAGGGAAAGCTCGACCCGTTCCTGTTGGTGATCGAGGGGTCCATTCCCAACGAGCAGATCAAGAAGGAGGGCTACTGGGCGGCCATGGGCACCGACCGGCGGACGGGCCAACCGATCACGACCTGCGAGTGGATCGACCGACTCGCGCCCAAGGCATGGGGCGTTGTGGCCGCGGGCACGTGCGCCACCTACGGGGGCGTGCATGCGATGACCGGCAATCCGACGGGTTGCATGGGCTTGGCCGACTACCTCGGCTGGCAGTGGCGGTCCAAGGCCGACTTGCCGGTGGTCAATGTGCCTGGTTGCCCCGTGCAGCCCGACAACATGATGGAGACGCTGCTGTATCTGCTGTACGAGGCGGCCGGCCTTGCGCCGATGATTCCGCTGGATGAGGAGTTGCGGCCAACGTGGCTATTCGGCAAAACGGTGCACGAGGGCTGCGATCGCGCCGGCTACTACGAGCAGGCCGACTTTTCACACGAGTACGGTTCGCCGAAATGCCTCGTCAAAACCGGCTGCTGGGGCCCGGTGGCCAACTGCAACGTCACCAAGCGCGGCTGGATGGACGGCGTCGGCGGGTGTCCCAACGTCGGCGGCGTCTGCATCGGCTGCACCATGCCCGGCTTCCCCGACAAGTTCATGCCGTTCATGGACGAGCCTTCCGGCGCGCGGCTGTCGAGCATCGCCGTCGCATCGTATGGCACCACGATTCGCACGCTACGGGGCATCACCAACGACACGGTGAACAAAGAACCGAAATGGCGGCACCCGACCACGGAGTTGAACACCGGCTACAAGCCGCAATACTACGAGTCCGAAAAGTAGAGGACAAGGAGCCGAACGATGGGGACTGTGACGATGCCGGAAACCAAAGCGCCGACCGAATCACGACGGTTGATTGAAATGTCCTGGGACCCCATCACCCGCGTTGTGGGCAGCCTGGGCATCCATACAAAGATCGACTTCGAGCGCCGCGCGGTCGCCGAATGCTACGCCACCTCGTCGATTTTCCGCGGCTACAGCATTTTCATGCAAGGCAAGGATCCTCGCGATGCCCACTTCATCAGTTCGCGGATCTGTGGCATTTGCGGCGACAACCACGCGACGTGTTCGGTTTATGCGCAAAACATGGCGTTCGGCGTTCGCCCGCCAAGCATGGCCGAGTGGATCATCAACCTGGGCGAGGCCGCCGAATATATGTTCGACCACTGCCTCTTCCAAGACAATCTCGTCGCGGTCGATTTCTGCGAGCGGATGGTGCAGGAGACGAACCCCGCCGTGCTTCACAAGGCCAACAGAACGGAGGCGCCTCACGCCAGCGCCCACGGATACCGAACCATCGGCGATATTATGCGGGCGCTAAACCCGTTTAGCGGCGAGTTGTATCGCGAGGCTTTGCAGATGAGTCGTCTCTGCCGTGAAATGTTCTGTCTCATGGAGGGACGCCACGTCCATCCATCAACCCTGTACCCTGGCGGCGTCGGAACGGTTCCCAGCATCCAGGTGTTCACCGACTACCTGACGCGGCTAATGAAGTACGTCGATTATATGAAACGGATGGTGCCTCTTCACGATGACCTCTTCAATTTCATCTACGACGCGATGCCGGGCTACGAGCAAGTCGGCAAGCGGCGAATCCTGCTGGCGTGCTGGGGCGCATGGAACGATCCGGCGGTCTGCGACTACGACTACAAACGAATGGCCGACTGGGGCCGCGCGATGTACGTCACCCCCGGCATCATCATCGATGGGCGATTGGTCACCAACAACCTGGTCGACATCAACCTCGGCATCCGCATCTTGCTCGGCAGTTCGTTTTACGAGGATTGGACCGCATCACCCACGTTCGTCTCGCACGATCCGCTGGGCAACCCTGTTGATCGCCAGCATCCGTGGAACCAGACGACGATTCCGCGGCCGCAAAGCCGCGATTTCAAGAGCCGCTACTCGTGGGTGATGTCGCCCCGTTGGTACAACAAGGAGACCGGCGACTACCTGGCGATGGACACCGGCGGCGGCCCGCTGGCCCGTCTCTGGTCGACGGCGCTGAGCGGGCTGGTCGATTTTGGGTACGTCAAGGCGACAGGGCAGGGCGTCGAGATCCGGTTGCCCAAGACGGGCCTCAAGCCCGAAATGAAGCTGGAGTGGAAAATTCCTCCATGGAGCAACACCATCGAACGCGACCGCGCCCGCAGCTACTTCCAGGCGTACGCGGCCGCGGCGGCTCTCTATTTCGTCGAGCAGGCGATGAAGGACGTTTATGCAGGCCGAAGCCGAACGTTCACCGAGTTCGAGGTGCCCAACGACGCCATCGGCTGCGGCTTCCACGAATCGGTTCGCGGCGTGCTCTCGCACCACATGGTCATTCGGGACGGGACGATTGCGAACTACCATCCCTACCCGCCGACGCCCTGGAACGCCAGCCCTCGCGACATTTACGGCACGCCGGGGCCTTACGAGGACGCGGTGCAGAACTCCCCGCTCTTCGAGGAGAGCAGCGCCGAGACATTCAAAGGAATCGACATCATGCGGACGGTGCGGAGCTTTGACCCCTGTCTGCCGTGCGGCGTGCACATGTACACCGGCGGCGGCAGGCTGATCGAGGCCCGACACTCACCCATGTTCGGTGTGCAAGGCTAACGACCGGCGAAGGACGCGTAAGGAGATCTGCCATGGCGAAAACCAATGCGTGGTTGACCACACTGTCGCACACGCCTGGCGTCAGCGACCTGCCGTCGCACTCGCCCGGTACAATTAAGGGCGAGGAATGGATTCTCCGGTCCGGGCGCGAGCCGGGGCGCGACGATCCGAACATCGTGCGGACGGCTCGCGATTCGACGAGTCTTAACCCCAAGGCCCGCGATCCGATCGATCCGCGGATGCCGCACATTCCGCCAGCCTAACTTATCAACGTGGCATCATCGCATCATGAGTTTGGACGCAAGCGCGGAAACCGATCATCCCGCAGCGGCTGGTTCACTGAACATCAAGCCAGGGGCTCGGGTCAGGCTGAAACCAAACGCCAGGGCGGATATCTTCGACCTCGCTTTGGCGGGGCAACTCGCCACCGTCGACTCGATCGAGCGGGACTTCGAGGAGCGGGTCTACTTGGCCGTAACCGTCGACCAGGATCCCGGCCGCGACCTCGGCGTCTTGCGACAGCCAGGTCATCGCTTCTTCTTTCACATTGACGAGGTGGATTTGATAATGCCACAGGTGTAGGCCCGATTAAGACAATGACTGATGCACGGATTCTAATCGCGGGAGTGGGCAACATCTTCATGGGCGATGACGCCTTCGGCGTGGAGGTCGCGCAGCGGCTGCTTCGTCGGCGTCTTCCCAAGGCGGTTCGCGTCGTCGACTTCGGAATTCGCGGCATCGACCTAGCCTACGCTCTTTCCGACGAACACGAGGCCGTGATCCTGGTGGATGCCGCGTGTCGCGGTGGGCCTCCAGGCACCCTCTATGTCATCGAACCGGAAAGGGAGCCACCGGGATACGTGTCGCGAGAATCGGCGCACGCGGATTTGATCGACCTGTATGACTTGGAGCCGGCGAAAGTGCTCGCCCTCGCGCAGCGGCTCGGCGCCAAGACGGCCAAGCTGCTTCTGATCGCCTGCGAGCCTCAGCCACTGCCCGACGACGCATCAGCGCCCTTTGGGCTTAGCCAGCCCGTGCAAGCAGCCGTCAACGAAGCGGTGCGGCTAGTCGAGGCAACCGTTGCCGGACTGATGGGCAATCGCCGGGGGTCGATCCCGAGAACTCCGCGTCCGGCGAAGGTGGCAGCCAGGCAACGTCGGGAACAGCACAACAGCATTTCGCGACCGAAAAGAGAAGGGGGCGAAGGTGGGCGCTCGCAAACGACGAGCCACTCACTGCCGACCACCTAAGAAGGAGAATTAGCCGTGTGGAAACAGACGATGCACCGAAGCATGTGCCCGGCGTGCGGCGCGAAGGGATTCGGCGGAGTGTGGTGGGTCCTTCCGGCAGTCGCCGCAGCAGCGGCCGTCGGAAGCTTCCTCTACTTCCGCGGGGAATTGAAGCGGTACGTCAAAATGTCGCGGATGTAGCCGGGGTAGAGTATCGTCGCTGAACGCCGGCGAATCGTTGCACAATGCACCCGCAGCGAGGCGCCAGCGATCGACGATTTTCAGCGTAGTCGGCGATCCGGTAATTCGGACGTTCGGAATCGTCAGCGTGCCGTTCGCGCGCACAGCGCCGGACTGGAGGCTTTTGCCGTTGGCAATGATCTGCCACTTGTAGGTTTTGCCCGATTCGACCGCGAACCGTTGCAGCCGCCGAAGCGTGACGTCCGCCGTGGCCGCCTCGGGCACATCAACCGGCTTGCTCAACTCGCGTTTCCGCACCAAGCGGAGTTCCATCGCGAACTCCGTCGGCGTGTCGGTGACATTCTTCCAGCGAAAGACGCCGCCGATCTGGCCGGTCTGGCCATCCGGCTTGCCGGTATTCTGCAGCCCCGGGTAGCAGTTGTCGGAACTCGCGGCGGTAAATACCGGGTACGCAGCGTTCTTTCGGATTTCCATCCAGGGGAATTCCGACACCGCGGAATTGAACCGGCTGGAATCATTGATGTGACCGAGCGGTCCCCAAGCGAAAGCCAGGAAGTACCGTTGCGATTGGCAGCACGCCAAAAGGTCTCCTTGCCCTTCCGCCCAAAAATCGTTCTGCGAGGAAAAGTCGAATAGCGGCGGCGGATCGGCATGCTCGCCGACGTTCATGCGGAGCAAGCCGTGACCCGCGCCGGCAGGCACGGTAACGGCAATGGCAGCAAATAGATCACCGCGGCGTAGTCCGATGCCCAGCGAGCCGCTGCCGCCCATCGACACCCCGCTCAGATAAACGCGATCGCGGTCGATATTGAAGTTTTCCAACGCCCAGGCTACGGTCGCAAGCACGCGTCTCTCGGTCGGGCACAGTTCGGTTCGAAAGCGGTCGTATTGCCTCTTGATCGAATCGTATCCCCACCACCAGTCCGTTGCCGCATTCCGCTTGCAGTCCAGGTACAACTCGTAGAACGAGCCATCCACGTGGGTCTTGAGCGTGGAAGGCATTTCCTTTTCGGCCGAGCCGCCAGCGCTGTGCAGCACGACGCGAAGCGGGGCTTTGCCTTCCCGCGAAACGCTCGGGTACGCCACGAAGAAATAGTCTCTTTGCGGCTTCGCGTATTGCCACTCAGGCATGCTGTCGTGTTCGTAGCGGACAACTTTTCGTCCATGGATCGTGCTCTCTTCCCGCCGCTCGACCTTTGAGGCAGGAATCGCTGCGATCTCGCCTGCAGCCGAGATCATCGCCATCGAGTTCAACGCAATCCCCAGAAGGACGACGCAAGTCTTCGCAGGGCACTTCATGGTGCAGCCTCTCCTCGGGTTTGACAACTGAGATGGCGGCCGAGTAAGCAGAGCCAGCTCAAAGACGATTCGCAGCGGCGTGTCGGGGCTAAGCGGGCGGGACAGCATCAATATAACGGCCGTTCCCTTAACGGACAACATCTGGCCGCAGCCACGATGGCGCGGCCGCTGCCACTGGCAACAGCATCCCAGCCTTCACAGGCTGGCCAACTCGCACCACCGCACCTCGCCCATTGGTTTCAACGTCTTTCGTTGCAGCTCTTCTCGCTGCAGTGACAACTGCCTGTCACCACGGCCCGCTAGATTCGCCTGAACGTCGTGGGTCGCGTCAACATCTTTGAAGTGGGCAACAGCTTGTCGTGCGGCCCTGCGCTGTACTGCAGGATGGTAGCAACCAATCGCCGGTCGCTGCGCAACGCCGCTGGCCAGCCAGTGACGGCGCGACCGTGGCCTTTCTCCTCGGCGAGCAACGCGCCGCGCAACGGCTCTCGCACCGACTGTTCGGCCGCAGCCTTCGCCGGTGGGAGTACGCTGGCCTGACCGGCGCGCCGAATCTTGCCACCGTTGAAGTTGGCGCAACCGAGGGACGTCTCTATCTGGAACTCCGCGATCCCGTTTCCCGTATGCGCGGCTACTATTACCTGTTTCGCGACGGCACGAGCGTCGTGCTCCTTAACGATGCCATCCGAATCGACGTGCCGGAGATGCGAGGCCGCGGACTGGGTCTGCAAATGTTTCGTCGCCAAGTCCGAAACGCCGCGGCGTTGGGTGTCGATCGCATCGAGACCGTTGCCGGGCGCGGCCGCGACGAGAATGGCTACTACACTTGGCCTCGCTACGGCTTCGACGGCGCGGTGCCGGCGCCGATACAGCGGCTGCTGCCCAGCGGGCTTCGGCGTCGGCGAACGATCGCTGACCTGATGTCATGCGAAAAAGGCCGCAAGTGGTGGAAAGAACACGGTGTGCCGATGTCGCTTCGATTCGACCTCGCGGCGAGCAGCACGTCACGGCGTGCGCTGGCGCGATACGTTCGAGCGAGACGATGCATCGCGACAAACATTACATAAGCGCTTGTCTTATGTTTGGCTTTTTCTCAGATCATTCCTGAGTCGCGCCTCAGATTTTTTCTTGACGCTCTTTTCATGTTCTGATACGGTGAGCCTATGACTTCGTGATGCTCGGAGCGCAATGCTCCGGCCACCGAAGAGAGTCGGTGAGTCAGGCATCGGCATGAGGCCCAGCGGTGTGCCCGGTTGCATCTCAGAAGGCTCATCTTCGGGCGGCGTATCGGTGTGTTTGTCTGATCGGGGACTCGCCGTTCTGCGAATGCACCGACCCGAAAACCAGCGGTTACCCCGGCACAGTGGACTCGTTTGGAACGACAGAGGCAAAGGCATGTGGCTTCTTCAAGGTTTGCGATCGCGCACCTCGCGGCGATCGAGCAATCGCAGTGTTTCCAGCTCTCACGGTCGTACCCGCTTCTGCCGGGTCGAGAACTTAGAAAGTCGGACGTTGCTGTCGATCAGCCCGACGCTGCCGTCGGCCATCGGCGTTACGCCTCATCAAAGCAACGTTGCTGCGGCGATCGCGCCGACTGCCGCCCCCGTGGCAACGTCGACGAGCAGTGCGGCGGCGAGCGCAGCCACCGCGGCGCCGATCACCGCGTCGGCTTCCGTTGCGGCCACCGCGACAGCGACGGTTAACTTGACGGCGGACTGGTTTGCCCAACAGGGCTCGGGCCCCTATCTGCTCAACGCCAGCAATACGACGTACGTCTTGCAGACGGATATCACCGTCCCCGGAACAGCGTTTATCGTTGGGGCGACCAACGTCACGCTCGACCTGAACCAGCACACCGTGACGTACGGCGCCAGTACGCCGGTTACGGTCCTTAACGGGAGCTTCGAGCAGGGCACCGGCCGGAGCGTCCCGGGTTGGGACCTTTCGGCCGCCCCCAGCGCGGCAATCGGCGCCAACGACAACTATCTCTGGGGCAACCAAGTCCTGAAGTTCACCAACATCACCGGGACGCAGAGCGTCCTCTCCGACGCAATCAACATCCCCACGGCCAATCACGAGTATACGGCCACGGTGTCCGTGAAAACGGTCAACGGCGCCATCATTACGCTTTCGGTGATCGACAGCGTCACCGGCGCGGTCCTGGGCAGTTCGGCGCAGGACCTGGTGCAATTCACTCCGACAACCAAGAACCCTGTTCGCCTTAAGATCGAGGTCTCCGCCAGCCAGGCGGATACCGTCGAGTTGGACTACGCCTCTCTAACCACTTCCCGCGATTTCGGCGTCGTCACCGGCACGGCCTCGTATTACATGCCGCCGCAGTTGACCAGCTCGTCGGTCCAGCAAACCCTGGCCGGCTCCTCCGGCACGACAATCAAGAACGGAAGCCTTCTGCAAGGACAAGGCAACGGCTATATGTCGCTGCCAATCTACGCCGAATACGCCCGCGGGCTGACCGTCCAAGGCGTCAACACGATGAGCACTGGAATTGACACCGGCGCCATCGACGCCAAGTATCCCAGCGGCGGACTGACGGTCTCCGGCTGCGTCTTCAAGACCACGTCCGACAAGGTCACCAACCGCATGGCGATGATGGGCGCCCTTGTGCAGGTCGCCTTTTCGAGCGATGCGGTGGTGGTGGACAACAACCAGTTCATCGACTCGCCGCAGATTGGCGTCTTCGCTTCTGGCAACAGCAACCTGAAGATCACCAACAACACGATCAAATCCAACAGCATCGCCACCGATGGCTACGGCATTCTCTGCAACAACGTCCAGAACTTCGTCATTTCCGGCAACACGATCACTGCGGCCGCCGGCAAGAGCAGCCGCGGGATCCTCATGGACGGCTACAGCGGCGTAACTTACAACGGCGAAATCTTCGACAACTACGTTGACATTCGGGAAAGGCCCAACCCCGAGTATGGGGCCATAGGGCTCGAAGCCACCGCGCTCCGGTTGCGGACCTGGATGGACGCCGGCATGCACGATGTGCACATCTACAACAACACATTCATCGCCCGAACCGGCGACGGCGAGGTTCACGAAGCCATCGGGCTTCGCGCCTACCTGCCCACCAACACGCCGGGCACGAACCTGAATATTCTTGTCGAGAACAACACCTTCAAGGGCATCGTCGAGAGCAGCAACTCTTACTACTATGCTCGGGCCGTCTCTTTGGAAGAAGTCGGCGACAAGTGCTCTCCGCTCTTCAAGAACAACATCTTCGAGAGCAATGACACCTCGTTGGGCCTCGGCGGTAATGACGGCAAGGACGCCTTCGACGGCGACTTCATTTCCAACACGTTCAGCAAGTCGAGTGAAGGAGCGGCGCGAACGTACTATGCCGTGACCGCAGGCTTCTGGAACGGTTCGGTCGAGAACGTCCAGATCAGCGATCCGAAGTACGCCAACGGCGCTTCGGAAACCATTGCTTTCCTGTCCGGTTACGCTCCCGCGGATGGTTCGACGCGAACTGTCTCCTTCGGCGGGGTGTTGAGCGTTAGCGCCACCAACACCGCCGGCGGCGCGCTTTCCGGCGCCAAGGTCACCGTCCTCGACAAGAACGGCGTCCAGGTCTTCTCCGGCGTCACCGACTCGTCGGGGCAAGCCGCCGGAATCCCGTTGCCGGCCACCACCTACACACAGTCGACAACCAACCCGAGCACCGTCACCAACGACAGCCGTGGGCCGTTCCAGGTGACCGTCTCGCTGGCCGGCTACACCACCGCCACGCAGACCGTTACTCAGCCGGGGACCATCGCGGTTCAGTTGCCACCCTCCGGGACAACGGTGACGGTGAACGCGCCAAGCGCGCTGACCGCCACGGCGGCCGCATCGAACGTGAGTTTGTCTTGGACCGATAACGCCACAAACGCCACGTCCTACAGCGTCGAGCGATTGATCGGCAGCACGGGCGCATGGAGCGTGGTGGCCAGCAACCTCGGTCCCACGGCCGCAACCTACACCGACAGCAACGTGACGGCCGGCACAACTTACACCTACCGTGTCCGGGCGTTCGCCGGCAGCACGGCATCCGGCTACTCCAACGTGGCGTCGGCCACAGTACCGAACGCCTTGCCCAATGCCCCGGCCGCGCCCACGAACCTTGCCGCAACGGCTGCCGCGTCGAGCGTCAGCCTCTCGTGGACCAACAACGCCACAAACGCCACGGCGTACAGCGTCGAGCGATCCACCGGCAGCACGGGGACATGGACAGTCATCGCCAGCAACCTCGCCGGCTCGGCCACGAGTTATACGGACGCCAGCGTCACGGCCGGCGCCAGCTATAGCTACCGCGTGCAAGCCTTCGCCGGCACCACTGGCTCGTCATATTCCAACGTCGCATCAGCCACCGTGCCCAGCGGAACCACGACGACGCCCGCTGCGCCGACGAACCTATCGGCTGCCGCCAACACGACGGCCGGCGGCATCAGCCTCGCGTGGACCAACAACGCCACCAATGCGACGTCGTATGCCGTCGAACGCTTTAGCGGCGGCTCGGGGCTCTGGACCGTCGTTGTCGACAATCTGCCGGGCACTGCCACCAACTTCGTGGACAACACCGTAACGCCCGCCGTTTTCTACACCTACCGCGTGCGAGCGTTCGCCGGCACGGCGCCCTCCGCCTATTCCAACGCGACGTGGGCGACGGCCCCCAACGTCCAACCGACAACGCCAGCTGCGCCGACCAACCTGACGGCCACGGCATCGCCGTCAGGCGTTGCTCTGAGTTGGGCCAACAACGCGGCAAACGCCACGGCGATTACTGTCGAGCGGTCCACCGGGACCAGCGGAACATGGAGCGGTCTGGCCAGCAACCTGGCAGCTTCGGCCACCAGCTATAACGATACGAGCGTGACGGCCGGCGCGAGCTACAGCTATCGCGTCACCGCCCTGAGTGGGACTGTGGCTTCGCCTTGCTCGAACGTGGCAACTGTCACGGTCCCCAGCGCGATCCCAGCTGCGCCGACCAATCTGGCGGCGACGGCATCGCCGTCCGGCGTCGCTCTGAGTTGGACCAACAACGCGGCAAACGCCACGGCGATTAGCATCGAGCGGTCCACCGGGACCAGCGGAACATGGAGCGTTCTGGCCAGCAACCTGGCAGCTTCGGCCACCAGCTATAACGACACCAGTGTGGCGGCCGGTGCGAGCTACAGCTATCGCGTCACCGCCCTGAGTGGGACTGTTGCTTCGCCTTGCTCCAACGTGGCGACCGTCACGGTCCCCAGCGCGATCCCAGCTGCGCCGACCAATCTGGCGGCGACGGCATCGCCGTCGGGCGTTGCTCTGAGTTGGACCAACAACGCGGCAAACGCCACGGCGATTAGCATCGAGCGATTTAGTGGCGGTTCGGGGCTCTGGACCGTGGTGACGAGCAATCTGGCCGGCACGGCGACCAGCTACGTCGACAGTAGCGTGACGCCCGGGGTGTTTTACACGTACCGCGTCCAAGCCTTCGCTGGCGGCGTGTCCTCGCCGTACTCCAATTCGGCATGGGCCACCGCGCCGACGGTGTCGGTAGCCGCGCCGACCAATCTGACGGCCTCCGCCACGGCATCGCCGGCAAGCGTAAGCCTGTCGTGGACCAACAACGCCACGAACGCGACAGCTTACACTGTGGAGCGATCCACCGGCACGTCGGGCACGTGGGCGGTCGTGGCCAGCAACCTCGCCGGCACGGCCACGAGCTACGTCGATACCAGCGTGGCGGCCGGTACGGCCTATAGCTACCGCGTAAAGGCCATCGCCGGAACCCTTGCATCGTCGTATTCGAACGTTGCATCGGCAACCGTTCCCGCGACAACGACTGCCCCGGCGGCCCCGACAAACCTGGTAGCGGTGGCCGTGACTTCTCCGACCGCCATCAACTTGTCGTGGAAGAATAATGCCACCAACGCGACATCCTATCGTGTCGAACGATTCAGCGGCGGCACGGGGCTTTGGACCGTTGTGGCAACACTGCCGGGGACTGCCACGAGTTATGTGGACAAGGGTGTGAAGTCGAGCACCTACTACACATACCGCGTCCAGGCACTGGCCGGCACGTTGGCTTCGGCCTACTCCAACACGGCTTGGGCCACTACCCGGGGGTACACCGCCACGGCTGCCGCGCCGACGTCCACGGCGCAGACGCTAACCGCGTCGACGACCACGGCGCAGACGCTGGCCGCGTCGGCGACCACCTCGGGCGTCAAGTTGTCTTGGGGCGGTGACAACACGTCAACCTCGTACGTGCTGGAGCGTTACAACAACAAGACAGGACTTTGGGACGCGATCGCCAACGTGACCGCCCCGGGCAGCACCTATATCGACCTGAACGTGACAGCAGGGACTTCCTACAGCTATCGCGTCAGGACGGTCGGCAGCTCGACCACGTCGAACGTAGCGCCGGTGACGATCCCCCGATCGCTTCGCGCAGCATTGGCTGAGGCGAAGAAGATAGCGGCGGCGGTGAAAGCGGAGTTGGCCTCGGTCCTCCAACGGCCTACCATCCGCTGAGAATATTGACGTGCCCCTCGGGCCGATAGGAGAGGTCGTTCGTGAGGAGAACCGCCTCGACGACGTGTCGAGTGTTGTTCTCGATCGAAAGTTGGTGATGGCCGGCGGATAACGGGAAGCGGGCCCATTGATCGTAGGTAAACCACGCGTTGTCGGTAATGCCATCGAAGACGCAAGTCCAGGTGGCCGCCGGCCCACGATCCATGTGCAAGGCGATGTACTGCCCGCCCCCGTTGCCGTACTTGAGCTTGAGCCAGACCACATAGGTCTCGCTCCGCGGCACATCGAAGTTGATCGTTTCGGCCGGCGGTCTCTCGAGCAGCACGCGATCCAGCTTAGGAAGCGCAACGCGAACAGAGGTCGACGCCGGCGACTCGTTCCCCCCGCGATCCACCCCGGTCACGCGATAGTAAACAGTGCGTCCCGGGGTCAGGCCCCAATCGTAAAACGCGTTCCTGTCGGGCGACGCGACCAAATGCCGCTGCGCCGGGGCCGCGTCCGCCTGCCGGCTGCAATAGACGTTGTAGTGGTGGAGCCCTATGTTCCCGGCGCTGGGCCATCTCAGCATCACGGCATACGGCGATACGGCCTTCGCCGCGGGGGCGGAGATCGGCGGGATTGCCGGCCACACAATCCGCCGCGTCTCGACGGGCGAGAAGGCGGTGTCGTCGGTAAGGAAGAAGGCGTCGACAGCGGTAGCGTAAAGCCCACTGGTCAACGTGATCTCATAGGGGCCAGGCTTTGCGGGCAAAACCCCGGCGCACTTGAGCCATTTCCATCGCGTCGTTGGAGGCGCCGTCAGCGATGCGGAACCGTCGTTTGTCGAGAGCGTCAATTGGACGCCATCTTCGCCCTTCACCCGCGCCCACGCCTGCCACGGTCCCGCGCCGCGGGGCAGATGGATTGTGAACTTCGCCCGCCCGCCGTCCTTTCGCCGGCGCAGCCATAGGTAATGCAGGTCCGATGCGTTGCCGTCCAACGCCTTCCAAAATCCCGCGTCGCACGTCGCGCTTTCTGCCTCGACGAAGAGGCGCCGTTGAATGCGGTCACTGCGGCTTGGCGTTGCCTCCTCACTGAGCCCGCTTTCCAAGCCGGAATGTTCCACGGCCGACACGGCGTAGAACGGCGTGCCTCCGTCGGCCGGATAGCGATCGAACGCTTGCGTAGCCGCGATCGGCTGATTCGTGGCCGATACGAACCCAGCGCCGCTCCGCGTGCATCGGAACACGTGGTAACCAACAATTTCTGCATGATGGCTGGGCGGATTCCATTTCAGCCGGACGCCGCCAGGAACGAATTCCGCGGTGAGCCCAGTTGGCGGTTCCGGCAACCGCGTCACAACGTAGTACACGTTCAGCCGGCCGAGCATATTCGAGTTGAAAAGCACCTTGGTTCCATCCGGGCTGGCGTCGGGGCTATCGACGGCGTTGCCGCGGAGCAGGCCCGTGTAACACACTCTGAATCGATTCACCACGCCGTCGGCCGCAGGGTTAATCGCGAACGACTGCATTTCCGAGAGGCGCGGCGTGCCGACGATTCGCGTGGCATACGCCCAAAGCCGACTCTTCGGCATCCAGGTGAGATAGCCGTTGTAGCCGCTGGGATCGTCGTAATATTCGATGCCCGGTCGCGCGAACAACGGCTCGATCGGTAGCCATCCATCCGCGTTGGTGCGGGTAATAAAGCCGTTGGTGTGCGCCCCCCGGTCCGGGCCAACGTCACCATGGTTCCAGTCAAATTGCAGGGGCACTCGGGTCATGTGCTTTCCATCGAAGTCGCACTGCACGAACCCCTCGGCGCCAAAGTGATCCTCGTACCAAAACATGATTTTCTTGTCGGTGGGATGGAACTGGTACGAGTCGTGAACCGATTCCGGCACGGATACCTCGTGACGCTCTCGGCCATCGGTGCTGACGATCCAGAAGCCTGGACGACCATCCGACACGTTCGATCGGCCCATCAGATACTTGCCATCGGGCGAAATCTTCAGCCGCCAACAGCCGCGACGTTCGAGCGGCGACATCGCGACGCCGGTTTTCAGGTCGCAGGGGACCAGTTTGTCGCCGTCGGCCATCGCAAAGCACAGGTTCGGCGTCACCGGCGAACAGACGTGCTCGCGAATCGACTGGTATTGGCGGAAGACGTTGCGGAGCCCGGTACCATCGGCGCGCAGCACCATCGGTCCATGGGTGGCGGTGGAGTTTTCCCACATCCCGGGGCGCCGGCGAAAGACAATGTACTGGCCGTCTGCGCTCCAGTTGCCTTTGAAATAGGAGAGCGTGTCCGCCCAGAGGTCGTTGGTGAGCCGCACGACGGTGGCCCCGGTGCCGACATCGCGGAAGATGACTCGCTCCGTCTGCCACGTCCCATCGTAGGGCGCCGTCAATAATTCCCGGTACGGCTTTTCGCCGAACCGACCGGCCAGCTCGGTAAGCCCTTGAATGCCGCGATTGCCATCCTCGCGATCCATCGCATACCGCCCAACGCCGTCGTAGGGATACCGACTGGCTGAAGAAGGCGTATCTGGGGGAGGGACCGCTGTCGGCTTGGTTTCGAGGCCAAACGCCTGGCCTGCAACCACCGCAGCGACGACCGCGCTAACCAGCGGTAGCAGAATAGATTGCACCATTGCATGCAGGGAAACCGGTCGCGCCACATTCGGCTGACTTATCTGCCACACCGGCTAAGGATCGTCGGCCGACGTGGGCACGGCAACATCGGTCTCGTTGATGTGAGCGGCCAGGCGACTGGCGGGCCAGTGGAGGACCCGAACCACGCCCGCACGAATCGCGGCCTTTTCGTCGCGGCGCACTAGCCCGGTGGCCCAAAGAAAAGCGGGCCATGCAGCGCCCAAGAGCAGCTTGGCCGGAACGGTAGCGACGCCCAAATCCAGATGCGACGAGAGCATCGCGACGGCGGCCGCGCTGGTCAGCACGGTTGCGACTCGTCCATATTCATAATGGACGGGCACGATCCGCTGCGCCACGAACCACGTCGTGGCGGCGTGGAACGCAAACCCACCTAACAGGGCGCATGCGGCGCCGGTCGCCCCGAACCGCGGGATGAGGGTCAAATAGAGACCGCACATCACGGTCATCGACGCCAACGCAATCCACGGTTTCACGGACGTTCGGTGGGAGACATAGAACGCCCCCTCCGCGAAAATGGCGGCGTAGTAGAAGAAGTACGCCGAGACGATGGCGGGCACGACGTCGCTCGCCCGAGCGTACTGCGGCGAGGCCAGCGCCTCGATCACCTCTTTAGCGAACACGCACACGCCGAGGCCCACGAAGACGTAGGCGGTCAACATTCGCGTGCAAGCGCGACCGACCATCGTTGCGGCGTCGGGCCGCGCGAACACCCCATACATCCGCGCGCTCCACACCTGGAAAAGCGGCGTGAAGCTGAACATTCCGACGGCCATCGCCAGCTTGCAGCCGAGCGAGTAGACGCCCAACTCGTCGCGGCCCGCGCACCGGATGAGGAAGTACCGATCGCCGTTGGCCAAGACGAAGAAGCATAAGCCGCCCGGCAGGAAGGGCAGCGCGAATCGCGCGGTTCGCCAGAGCAGGGCGGTTTTCGGCCGAAAGCCCGATCGGCCGAATTCCACAAGGTGCAGCACGCAGCCGAACGACGCGGAGGTGAGAATCGAGGCCCACAGAATGCCGCGGATCCCGAGGCCCAACCATACGACGGCCGCCGTCACCGCCAGGACCTTCGAGACGAACATCGCCAGGGCGATCGTCACGTAGAACGCCGATTGCGTTCGCGCCTGCACCAACACCAGCGGCACCAGCGGCGTGGCCTCACACAGCGCCGCGAGAATGCCGAGCGCGACCAGCGACGAATCATCGACCCCGATCAGTCCCCCGAGAAACGGGGCGAAGGCGACGCACGGCAAGCCGCCGACGACGAGCAACGCGAGCATCAGCGTCGCCACGCTTGCCGCCGTTTCACGCCGCTGCTGGACCGTCTTCGCCTGGCAGTAGAACGTGAACGTGGCGACGGTGACGCCGGTGCCCATCAAGAACACGCTAATGATCTGGCCGGTCCGCGTCAGAATTTCGAGGACGCCAAAGTCGCCTGGCGTGAGATGCCGGGTATACAAGGGCACCAGGACGATCGAGGCCACCTGGAGCATCATTGATCCGAAGCCGTACACCAGCGCGTGCTTCAGGACTCCGCCGCTGCCGCCGGCAGACTCAGGATTTGCGTCGGCGTGTTGGGAACCTGACTCGGATGCGTTCTGATTCGTGTCGCTCATCACGTGGTTCAGTCCAGTATCAGTTCGCGCGGCCCTCGCTCGTGGCAACGGCAGGCGACCTTCGAAATGCAGAACCGATACTTTCCCGACGGTTCCTGCGGAATCCGGTCGACGTACTCGCATGTGTGCGTGACACTCG
>JAJFUI010000155.1 GCA_021372555.1 Planctomycetaceae bacterium
CGACCGTCCGCGGATTCGGCGCGCGATCAAGGCGGTGCTTCGCGACGCGGGCATCGCCGAGGCGAAGATTAGCCTTGCGGTGGTCGACGACCCAACGATCGCCAAGCTGCACGAGGAGTTTCTGGACGACGCCGATCCGACTGATGTGCTGAGCTTCGTTCTAGAGCAGTCGCCGCAATGCCTGGAGGGAGAGGTGGTTGCGAGCGCGGATACCGCCACCAGCAATGCGCCGCAGTACGGCGCGACTCCGGAGGATGAGTTGCTGCGATACCTGGTTCACGGGACGCTGCATCTGGTCGGCCACGATGACGCGACACCGCGTGCTCGGGCGGCGATGCGGAAGCTGGAAGCAAAATACCTGACGCGTAACGACTAATTCCCGAAGAAGGTCGACCTCGGGTTTCGGATTTCGAGCTTCGGGCCTCATTCGCCATTCCCGCCGATGTCTTCCGAAAAAGCCACCGCGATAGTCATCCGAACCGCCGAGTTCAGCGAGACGAGTCTGGTGGTGACTCTTTTCACGCGGGAGTTTGGCAAGATAGGTGCCCTGGCGAAAGGCGGAAGGCGGCTGAAGGGACCCTTTGAGTCTGCCCTTGACCTGTTGGGCGTCTGTCGCGTAGTCTTCCTCCACAAATCGTCGGACGCTCTCGACTTGCTGACGGAGGCGAAGCTCCTGCGGCGGTTCCGGCTGGCCGGCCGAGACCTGGCGCCGTTGTATGCGGGCTATTACGTTGCCGAGCTACTCGATGAGTTGACCGACGAGGATGATCCTCATCCGGAACTGTTCGACTTGGCCGATCAGACTCTCGCGGCGCTGATGGCGGGAGAACCGGTCGCCAAGTGGTTAGTGCGTTTCGAGCTAGGCGCGCTGAGACTGCTGGGCCATCTGCCCTTGCTGGACCGGTGCGTCGAGTGCGGCAAGGTGGTAACGCCGACCGGCCGAGTGGCTTTCGGCGAACTGGACGGCGGCGTGCTGTGTCCGAATTGTCGTGCGGGAAAGAAACAAGTCGTGATGGTAAGTGCGGGTGTGCTGCGGGCGATGGCTCAACTGGCCGATCCCAACAGCACGGCGTGGCGACGTATCGAGATCGATTCTCGCAGCCTAGGAGAATTGCGTGGGCTACTGAACCACTACTTCGCGCAACTGTTGGGCAGGAGGCCCAAGATGCACGAGTACCTGGGCGCGTTGGGGAGTTAGCGGAGCCGGAAACAGGCGTGGTTACGCGGCGGCGAAGGGTGATTCGGCGTGCGTGCGAGCACGCACCTTAGAGTTGGACAAGGAAGTCCTTATGTCGATGGCGCGGTCGCGAGTCTGGCTGCCGTTGTGCCTTGTGGCCGCACTGGCCGGCTGCAACAGCCTGCCCACAGCGACGTCGCCGAGCGAGACGCAGTGGCGGGGACAGGCACAAGATTCTGCCACGGGCGCGGCAAGCCAGGGCTACGACCCTTGGCTGTGGAATTCTGTGGGCGGTCGCAAAGGCGCGACGGGGGGCCGCGACGAATCGTCGGCGGCGTCACCCGGCTCGGCAACGGCGTCCAACACGCCGGAGACGGCCGGCCCGTTGGTGCCTGGTCCTTCCAGTGTCTCAAAGTGGCATGGGACGGCGTCGTCGACGACCGGCACGACCATTATTCCGGCAGACGCACCGCCCGTTCCTCCGCCGACCATTCCGGCCGAGTTGCCATCGGCTACCGACGGTGTCAGCATTAAGGACATCAAGCCCGAGGATCCACAGAAAAAGAAGGGCTTCGAGTGGTCGGATCTGGCGCCCGAGAACGTTTATAAGAACATGAAGAAGGCGGCCGGTTACGGGCCGAATGAGAAGATCGCGCGGGCGGCGAAGGCCGAGGGTGAGGCCTTGTTCCGCGAGAAGAAGTTCAAGGAGGCCGGGGCGAAGTTTGCGCTGGCCGCCGCCCGGTGGCCGGACACGCCCTTGGAAGAGGACTCGCTTTTCATGGAGGCGGAGAGCGAATTCTTTTCGGACCAGTATCCGAAGGCCCACGATACCTATGGCGGACTGCTGAAGAAGTACAGCAACACGCGGCACATGGACGCGGTCTGCTCGCACGAATTTGCATTGGGTCGCTACTGGGAGCAGCTTTACGTGGCGCATCCGGTCTGGCCGATTGTGCCTAACGTGACAGACAACAGCAAGCCGCTGTTTGACACGTTTGGATATGCGGTACAGGCCTACGAGCGAATTCGCCAACACGACCCGACGGGACCGTTGGCGGACGCCAGCTTGATGGCGTTGGGCAACGCCTATTTCCGTCGCGGGCATTACGAGGAGGCGGCCTACCAGTATGATCTGCTTCGGAAGGACTATCCCAAGAGCAAGTATCAGATGAACGCCCACTTGCTCGGGCTTCAGGCGAAGATTCGCGTCTACCAGGGCACGGCCTACGACGACACGCCCTTGAAGGATGCCGGCAAGATCGCCGATCAAGCGCTCACTCAGTTCGGGAACAAGCTTGGCGACGAGCGGGCGCGGGTCGAGCGTGTGCAGCTTCAAATCATCGAAGAAAAGGCGAATCGGGAGTACACGATCGCGCGCTATTACGATCAGCACGCGTACTACGGCGCGGCAAAGATCTACTACAAGAGCTTGATTGAGAATTACCCGACGACCGAAAAGGCCAAGGAAGCCCGGGCGAGGATGGAGCAGATACGCAACGAGCCGGACGAGCCGGTGAACCATTTCAAGTGGCTCACGAACGCCTTCGACTCGAAGAAGAAGTGAAAATGGCCGGTAGGGATTATCCATCGTTCAAGAGCGCGTGGGCGGCCGGGGTTTGGCTGGGCCTCGCCCTCGTCGTTGGCTTGGTTCCGCTGTCGGGCTGCGCCGGTTACCGATTCGGCAATAAGGACCTGTTTCCGCAGGACATCCACACCGTGGCCGTGCCGATGTTCCGCTCGGTTAGCTTCCGCCGGAACCTCGGGGAGCGATTGACCGAAGCGGTGGTTAAGCAGATTGAAAAGACAACGCCCTACAAGGTCGTCAACGAGGGCAAAGCGGACAGCGTGCTGAGCGGCGTGATCATCGGCGAGCACAAGACCGTGCTGGTTCCCGAGCTAAGCGGCAACGCGCGGGAGAGCCAGGTCGCCATGACGGTAAAGGTGAGCTGGGTGGATCGCCACGGCAGGGCACTGCAAGAGAGGATCGTGCCACTGCCGGCGGAGTTGGTCGACGTCACCGGCACCGGCGACGTCGTGCCTGAGGTCGGCCAGTCGATTGCCACAGCGCAGCAGGAAGCGATCGTGCGGATCGCCAAGCAGATTGTCGGGCTCATGGAGAATCCCTGGTAAGAGGCGTGGGAGACGGGAAACAACGGGGAGAAGCTGGATTCGGAGTTAGTGTCATGCCAGGGATTGAGAAACCGATCGATCACTGGAAGCTCCGCACGCGGACGCTGACCGTGGGCGACACGCCGCTGGTAATGGGGATTGTCAACGTCACGCCGGACAGCTTTTCGGACGGCGGACGATTTCTCGATGCCGATGCCGCCGTGGAGCATGGGCTGCGGCTAGTGGCCGAAGGCGCGGACATTCTTGATGTCGGCGGCAAAAGCACCCGGCCCGGCTCGCACTCGGTCGATGTGCAGGAGGAGCTTCGTCGCGTGATGCCGGTGCTCGGCGCGCTGTGCCGGCAGGCGGGCGTGCCGGTTTCGATCGACACCACGAAGTCGCTCGTTGCGAGGCACGCCCTGAACGCCGGGGCGGAGATCATCAACGATATCACGGCGTTGGAGAGCGACCCTGGCATGCTGCCGCTGGCGGTCGAGTCTGGCTGCGGCGTCTGCGTAATGCACATGCGGGGCGAGCCTCGGACGATGCAGGACGACCCTGTGTACGGCGACGTCGTGGCCGAAGTCGCGGCGTATCTCCGCCAGCGAAGGGACGCCGCGATGGCGGCTGGCGTTGTCCAGGACCGTATCGCACTCGACCCGGGCATCGGTTTTGGCAAGACAACGACGCACAATCTGCAATTGCTGGCCAACGCGTGGCAGTTTCATGCCCTTGGCTGTCCTGTGCTGGTCGGGCACTCGCGAAAACGGTTCTTGACGGCGCCGCAGACGCCGGGAGAATTTCAGTCAAAGGCCGTCGCCGAGACGCCGGTTGGCGAGCACCCCACAGACGCACCGGCTGCGCAACCCCGGCTGATCTCTCTGCCCACCGAGCCAGCGGATCGGGCGGCTGGCACGATCGGGGTGGCACTATCGTTGGCCCGACAGCGGGTGCAGATTATCCGAGTGCACGATGTCGCGGCCGTGCAGCAGGCGATGTTCTTCTTCAAGGCCACGGGCGGCTTGACCTAGGGTGGCGTCGCGACAGATGCGGCCTGTGGATCGACGTTGACACAGCGGGGACCGACGACGATACTTCGCGCCATGGACGCGCTCCAGCAGTTGTGCTCTGGAATGAACGACGACTTGGCCCTCGCGCTGTCGGCTGTGCTGCGAACGCGCACCGATGTGACGCTGGCGGGCACCGAGCGGCTGGCGTACGGCAATTTCGTCGGCGGGCTCGAAAACCCGACTTTCTTCAATCTGGTGAAGGCGGAGCCGCTCGGGGACTGCGTGATGCTTTCGATCGAGCCGGCGATCCTTTACCCAATGATCGACCGCGTGCTCGGGGGCGGCCAGGACGACGAACCGGCGCTTTGCCGGCCGTTGAGCGACATCGAGCGTCCACTGGCCGCGCGGATCGTCCGCGTCTTCTTCGAACAGCTCCGGCAAGCGTGGAGCGGCGTCGCGGACTTCGATTTCGCCGTGGTCCAAGTGGAAAGCAATCCGCGTCTGCTCCGGGCGTTGCCAGCCGACGAACAGGTCACGGTGCTCCGATTCTGCGTGTCGCTAGGCCGATGGCGTGGCGCCATTCGCCTCTGTGTTCCGTGCCGCCTTGTCGAAAGCTTGGGAAGTGAGCTGCCGGCGACGTCGGCCGTCGAGACGGCAAGCGTGGCGTCGGCATCTGCGGTGGAGATCAGCGTCACGCTGGCGGAGACGACGATCGCGGCCGATGAATTGGCCAGTCTCCGCGTCGGTGACGTGCTGGTCACCGAGACGCCGGCCGACAGCCCGGCGTTGGTCGCGGTGGCGGGCAAAGCAAAGTATCGCGCCCGACCTGGCGTGTACCGGGGCCGCCTTGCCGTGTGCATCAATGAGTCGCTGCAACGGGCGAAGTCGACGAGCCGGGTAGAGAAGCAGAGAGCCGTGGGGGATCACCCGCACTTCGCCCCCGATTCCCCCCTTCCCTCGTCGCCCGTTTGCCTTCATACTTGAGCCTGCGGGCCCGTAGCTCAGCGGTTAGAGCAGGGGACTCATAATCCCTTGGTCGTAGGTTCGATCCCTACCGGGCCTACTGAATGTAAGTCACGCCGAATCCTAATCTTAGGATACCTGCCCAGACGCGGCAGTGCGGCCTAAACCTTCCCGGAAACCCGGTAGACTACCGGATTTTGGAGAATGGAGGTCGCCATGTCGAAGTCGATTCGCGTCCCGTCGTACCGTCGTCACAAGCCAACTGGGCAGGCTGTGGTCACGCTGAACGGCAGAGATCACTATCTGGGCCGCTGGAACACCGCAGCCAGCAGGGCCGAGTACAACCGGCTTACCGGCGAATGGCTCGCTGCCGGCCGATGCTTGCCTGCATCTCGTGGCGGCGCGGACCTGACTGTGGCCGAACTGGCGTTGGCGTACCTAACCTATGCCGAGGGCTGCTACCGGAAGGACGGCCAGGCCACCGAATCGCTGCATCGCGTCAAAATGGCCGTCCGGGTTCTACGGAAGAGCTACGGCCCCACACTTGCCAAGAGCTTCGGTCCGCTCGCCCTTCAGTCGGTCCAGCGGGAACTGGCCGGGGGCCACCGGAGCCGACGCTACTGCAACTATTTGACCGACTGCATCAAGCGAATCTTCAAGTGGGCGGCGTCCCAGGAACTGCTGTCAATTGCGATCTACCAGGCGTTGGCCACGGTGCCCGGCCTTCGCCGCGGCCGAACCGAGGCGCGTGAGACGGAGCCCATCCTGCCAGTCGCATCGGAAGTCGTTGACGCCACGCTGCCCTATCTCCCGCCCGTGGTTGCGGATAGCCGACGCGTGTTTGATGGCACAACATCACTATGACCACCCGACGGTTTATTTTGTGCGATGGGCTTTCTTGAGCTGTGCTGCGTTGGCCACCTTCACCTTCGCGCTCGCGGCGTCAGGCACTTTTCCCGGTCAGGCTCGCCCGAGGCTCGTGTTCCCGGCGTCGCAGGCCGCGCCGTATGATTTCCAAGCCGCGGACGTTAAGGACTACCCAGGTCTTAGGATCGACGTTCCAGTCAATCGACAGCTTTTTCAAAACGGCGCGCCTCGCCGGCTTAGGGTTCAGATGTCCGTCTTGCCGCCCCTGTCAGCACAATGGGAATTAACGAACAACACCGATCTTCTTCATCGTCCATCGTCGTCTGCCGGTTACCGACTGGACGGCAACGGTACAGCGTTTTTGATCGATCTTAAGCGCCTTCCGCTCGCCAAGGGTGCCGAATTGGTCGATCTTTTGCCGGAAGGAGACTATCTGTTCACAATCATTTTGAAGGCTAAGACCAAGACCGCGGACCTTCGTGTCCCACGTGACAAGTTTATCGACGACGCAAGAAAGCAGATTTTGGACGACGGCAAGTTGACAGTCATAGAAGACGACCTCCCCTAACTTCGGCAACAAGGAAGACCAATGATTTGCAGAGCGTTTCTGGGAGCGATTATTCTCTTCGCACTCGGATCTTTGGCGACGGGTGATGAGCCGCCAAAAGACACTTCAACTCCTGGGAACGTTGTGAGGGTCCGGATCCTTGGCGATAAGGGGAAGCCGCTTCCCCACTCAACGGTCAGAATCGACGGCGGCAACCCAATCGAGACTGATGATAACGCGGAGGCCGTCATTCCATTGTCGGGTGAGAGGCTTTCACTCAACGTTGCGCCTTCGCAATCGGAATCTCGGAAGTATGTGGGGGAAGTATTTGAGATACCTTCGACCGTTGTCGAACTGACCCTTCAGATTAGGGTTGCCAACAACGTCCCGACACCGCCGTCGGATGCGGTGCAGGTGACATTCCGTGAGACGCTGCCGGTCATTTGTTGTTGTTACTCCACAAAAAGACACTCGCCGCTGCGCCGCATTCTGTGCCGGTGTTCCGATGTTCTGACCGTCTCCAGTTTGCTCCAAGCCTGGCGTTAGCCAGATAGCGACGGCATTCACTGGCCACGTCGGCGCGAGCGCCGCCAGAATGCTCGTCCCGCCTCATTCCTACTGGCTGGCCACCTTCTCTGGTCGGTTCCATTTCTGTCCGGCTCACGGACAAGCAGCAAGGATTCGACTGTTCGCGGGACCGGAGGGCCAGAGCAGTCGCCGAAAACCAACATACGCCGCATGGACTTTGACAGCCACGCACGTTTGATCGATTGAGCAGTCCGCGCCGAAAGAAGCACGAGCCAATGACAGCTTTGTCGTCAATGGTGTCAACGTAGGCTGACAAAAAGTTTGACTCATTGCTCTCGACGATCGTTAGAGAACAATGTTTTCCAATTCGAGTGTTGACAACGGTGCGTAAGAAGTGCTAGAAAGCTCTTCGTTCTAAGTCGCCGTCACTCGGTCGGCGCGTCTGTCGCCGGAGCGTGTGACCTTTGCACGGTCTAGGTCGGGCATCACGAGTAGGCAACAAGGATTTGCTGCTTCCCTTGCATGAAGCGGAAGAGTCGGACGTCGGGATCCCCCGACTAGTTCGCTTCAACGAGGGTGCAGCTGCCGCGACGTTCGGGGCAGCGAATGACTATTTGCGAAGGGCATGTCCCGGGAACGTGGGACACGGCTGACACCGTCAGCTTTCCAAGCACTGACTTCGACAGCGTCACGTATTTTTCGTCAGGGCATTGGGAAACGCGGGACGTAGTGACGGTGATCATCGTCTCCGGCCAGAAATCGCTGTCGGTCGAGGCCGGAAAGTCGTACGAAGACGACGCGGCGCTCCTCTCGGACGTTCAGGCGTACCTTTGGTGCAGGGCTTTTCGATGCGCCGTGCCGCAAAGCCTGGAACATGCCTGGGACGTCTTCTTCCCGCGATTCAATCTTGTACTGCGACAAGTGTTCGAGGCATGCCACCGTAACGGGAATGAGGCAGTGGAATACGACGAATTCCGGCAGGAGGCGTGGCGGGACCTCATCCTCGCGTTTCCGGGTTTTCGACTCGATCCGGTCCTCGGTAGCGTCTCCGCGTGGCTCGCTGGCTTTGCGCGACGGAGGTTCTGGCGTTTGGCCAACAGCCGACCAGCAGTGGCGAGGAAGTCGTGCGCGATCGACGCCGTGGAGTCTCGCCTCATCTCGCCCCATCGTGGGCCGGAGGACGAGCTCGCCGAGCAAGAGACTTTTGCTCGGCTGGAGACCGCTTTGGACAGGTTTTGCGGCGAGACGCCTCACGAAACGTATCAGGTCTTCTTCGCTCGGGTCTTTCGCAATGCAAGCCTGGAAGACATTGCCGACGTGCTTGGCATGAGCCCTGGCGCCGCACGGACGCGATTTTCCCGCGCGATGCAAGCGTGGCGGGCGTCGGGACGATGTTCTTTCGGCCACACCGTCGACGCAATGCCGCGGCGGCCTTCCGTGTTGCCGGACGCAAGTCGCTCCGCGTCCGAAAGACTTCCGGAAAAATTTTCAGAATTCGTGTAACAAGAATACCCCCCGCCCACACAGGTATAGATAGAGGGACAATTCTGACGTCTCGGCAGACGCTTCGGCGCCTGGCGATCAACTCGTGCGGAGTCCCGTGTTTTTGACCAACAGCGACTGACAGAAAACTGATCGCGTCGGCCCGCAAGCCGCGAGAAATCATCTTTGAGGGAGTATCGTCATGCGTAAGCACTGCAAGTCATCGTGTCGTCCATCGCGATGGGAAAGCATCATGAACCTTCTGGGCTTCCGGTCGAAGCAGTGCAACTGCGGCGGACGCAAGAAACGCTCGTATTCCTTCGAGCCCCTGGAAGAGCGGCAGTTGCTAAGCGTGTGCCATTGGACGGGCGGTGGCGGCGACAGTTGGTGGACCACGGTGGAGAATTGGGCAGAGAGCCAGGCCCCTGGCCCGAATGACGACGTGTACTTCGATTCTCGGGGAACTCCGGCGATCACGAACAACAACATTGCCGGGCTTGCTCTGCATTCGGTTACGATCACAGAACCCGGCTATGAGCTTGCCGGCTGTGCGATTTCGGTGACTGACTCGGTCTTGGTCAATGTAGGCAGTGGAACCTCCACGATTTCCCTAGATGTCGCGACCACAAGTGCGACCACGGTGAGCGTCGGCGACAATTCTCGATTGTGGCAATTTGGGTTGCTGCAGTCGACCAGCGGCGATCCGGTCAAGGCGGGCGCGGGAACGCTCTTGCTCACCAATCCCAACAGCGTTTCGCCCGCGGTTCAAGCTGGAGCGGTGATTAAGGGCGACGCGAGCTTAGCGTCTTACGTTTCGGTCGCCGGCGCCGCGTCGGTGAATGAAGGCTCGCAGTACACGCTCCAGTTATCATCGACAGCGACTCTTCGAACGAGTCCTG